>DKOG01000039.1 GCA_002469915.1 Bacteroidetes bacterium UBA7368 | reverse complement strand
CAGCATCAACCTCTAGCCGATAAGATCGTCCTCCTTCAACCAACTGCGTCTGAGCGGCTGAATAGGCTCCCGGGACATCTAATGCCCGGACATACTCAAATGCCTTCTCAGTTTGTCCTGCAGCATCCAGCAAATGAATAGTGACTTGCGCATCATTCACAGCAAGAGCATTTGAAACATAGACAGCATCTTTATCCTCGCTCAAATGGACCCAAACTTGTGGAAGCGGTTGGCCAGCCACCAAATAGGATTCAACTACAATTTCTGGTTCATGATTGGATCCCGATTCAGTTTCACATCCGGATATCACGAACAGCACTGCCAATGCGTAGAGAGATGTTTTCATGAGTCGTTTCATATCTGGCATCCTAAAATTTAAGTGTGAATGCCACGTTGGGAATCGGTATTGGAATTTGGGGGACATCTTCCCGCGTCACGCTGCCATCATCTTCAAATTCAAAGAAGGGAAACCAGATATTGCTTCTGTTATACACATTTACGACTTGTAATTGCAGCTCGTACTCAGCTCCGAATAAACGTCCGGTCTTGGTAGCTCCTACATCAAGACGATGGTAAGCAGGCAGTCTAGCGCCGTTGAACGGGCTAACTAGGACATTCGTATCAGGAACCTGAAAAGGCGAATGGGTCAAACGGTATTGCGATGAAGGCTCCGTATATGCTTGCCCGGTTGCATAGTTAAAAACCGCTGCGAGTTGCCATGTCGGGGTTAACTGAGTAGATCCGGTGACATTCAAGTCGTGAGTCCGGTCGTATTTGGGCGCGTAATAGGCGTCTTCGTTTATAGCGGGAAAACGTCGCCTCGTTTTACCATAGGTGTAGCCTGCAAACCCTGTGAATGGTCCAATTCTACCTTCCACGAACACCTCACTTCCCCAAGCATATCCTTTTCCAAAAATGAACATTTCATGGTAATCCAGGCCGGCCACATCGGGCAGAAAAGGATCCAAGGTAAATAGGTTTTGCATGGTGCGATAATATCCTTCCCACTCCAAGCGAAAGCCTGAGTCAGATCGATATTTGAGTCCCGTAACGAACTGGTCGCCGTGGGCTGGTGGCACTTTTGCAGCCGAGGTTAACCAAACATCCAATCCTGAAAATGCTTCATTAGATACCAGCGTCAGAAACTGGTGAAACCGACCTGTACCGAACTGGGCAAATAAACGGTCGGTAAGTCGTCGCTCTATTGACAGACGTGGTTCAACACGGAAAAACGAACCGTTTTCAAAATAAGACCCTCTAACACCCGTAGTTATGGTCCATTGAGCTGAGGTGCGATAAATGGATTCCGCAAAGCCGTTTCCATAGAGTGAGCGCGTCCTCAAGCTGAATACATCTACGCTATCAAACTCGTTGAGCAAGTCAAACCGAAACTGACCGCCCCAAAAGCCTGCTTTAAAAGATCGACGGGAATCTGGAATAAACTCAAAATCTCCTTTGACGCTATAGTCCGTGACCTGATTGTCTTGTTCAGAATACGTAGAGGCAAATTCAAAGGACGGATTACTGAAGTAATGGGACCGCGTAAAGGTAAAGTTGGAGAAAAGACGGTCGGAAAACAGATGGGTCCAGTTCACGCTGAATGTTTCGTTGCCATACCGCAGTTCCGCATCTACGTCCTCTACAATCGGAACGACCACTACATCCTTTCCTGCATAAAAAGACATCGAAACCCGATCGTTCTGACTCAAATCGAGATTTAGTTTCCCGTTGGCATCAATAAAGTAAAACGTATCTGGAATCCCGTTTACATCCGCATTTCGAGCGACGGCTAGAATCGGCTCGACCGTAGATCGGCGCACAGCCAACATCCAAGAACCCCATTGGTGCGGACCTTCTATCATGGCTCTTGAAGCCAACAATCCCAATGAAACGGTACCGTGACGGGAGTTCCGATTCCCATCCTTGTTGTAGATATCAACTACGGAACCGATTCGTCCACCGTATGAGGCCGGGTACGCGCCTTTAAATAGACGCACGTCTTTAATGGCGTCAGGATTGAAGGTCGAAAACACACCAAAGAAATGGGAAGGATTGTACACCGTCGTGCGGTCTAGCAAAATGAGGGTCTGATCGGGGCTGCCACCGCGGATATATAAACCGCTCGAGTAATCTGATGCCGCTTTTACACCCGGCAACAACTGAAGCGATCGAAAGACGTCGGGCTCTAAAATCGTGGGAAGCTTTCGAATCGTTGCTGTTTGCATCCGACTCGCGCCCAACTGACGTTGCTCCTCCTCCGAATCTGCTTCGGCAGTAACAACGATTTCGCCCACCTCAAAACCCAGTGGACTCAGTTCAATATCCAGTCTGGAGTGCTCGTCCGCAGAAAGATCAATCTGAATTTCCTGACTTTGATAACCGATGTAGGAGACTAAGATGGTGTACGTCGCGGCCGGAAGACCTGTTATGGTATAATACCCCGCCGTATTTGTCGCGGCACCCAGTAGCGAACCACTAATCCGAAGGTTCGCAAGAATGAGCGTTTCCCCAGATTCGGCATCCTTTACAAATCCGCTGATAGAGGCGGTGTCTTGGGCCTGAACTTGGCTGGTACTACACACCAGAATTAGTAAAGCTAAGGTTGCGAAGTGTTTCAAGATCGGTCTATTTGTTAGCGGAACCCCATGCTCTACGCATCTATGGGAGATTGTCTTCAGTATAGCCGCGCGAATTGCACCTTGAGCGTCACAGTTCATCCTAAATTCTAAGACAACGGTCGGATGAAGATATCCAGCAATGCACATGTCAAGGACACCATCTTCAGAGTATATGTCTACCTATTTGAGCCTTAGATCAACTAAAGAATTCGAGATTGGCTCAGGCCAATTTGGGCGCATTTTTTCATAGACTATAATCCGTTGTAGCACAACGATTTACGCATGACACACCTATACTCGAAAAGAATGGATAAAGTACCGTTATTTTCGTATATTTCAGCATCTGATTCAGACGCTGAACCCGCCACGTCTAACCGTGTCTGGAACTCCGATTATCATCGGTTTCCAGGACCCCGAAAAACGCGCTGAATCTGTTCGATATCTCTCTCAACAAAGGATGTGAACGCCAGGGCGCATGGAAGAAAAACAGCCAAGAATAATACCGCTCAATATTGAGGAGGAAATGAAATCCTCCTACATCGATTATTCGATGTCGGTAATCGTCAGCCGAGCATTACCAGACGTAAGAGACGGTTTAAAACCCGTTCATCGACGCGTTCTCTACGGTATGGAAGAGCTTAGTGTCGGTGCAGGATCAGCGTATAAGAAAAGCGCTCGTATCGTTGGGGAAGTCCTCGGTAAGTACCATCCTCACGGT
>DKOG01000120.1 GCA_002469915.1 Bacteroidetes bacterium UBA7368 | reverse complement strand
CGCGCCACTCTCGCGGAGTGATCGAGAAAGATGGAATGCTGACAAAATGATTGTGAGCGCAGCAAACGAAGCCAGCAAGCCGAGACTGAACAGGTCACCGGACAGAATGTGACTGAAGATGTAGGTAGAGATGCGTTGTTGCACACCCATACCGGCCGTCTCATCGATAAAGGCCGTTACCATAAAGACGGTCATGATCAAATAAAACCATCCTGCTCGTCTCTGGAGCATAGCTCGTAGCCAGAGATTGGCAAAATGAGAGGATAAAAGCAGCATGCCCACGGCTAAAAGCCACATCCCGGGTTCATTAGATCCCGAATCTATGCGGACGTATCGAAGCCAGAACGGGATAAAAAACAGTAACGGATAGAAGTTATGGATAGAAAAAAGCGATGCCCCTTGAAAGAACCATACCAATGATTGCCGGCCTATCGGCATGTGGAGGTAGGGAACGATGCTAATACGCGGCGTCTTCTGGAACAGGAATCGGACAAAAAAGAGACTTACAAACGCAGCGAGTAAAAATTGGTTTACAACCTCGATTACGGGCTTATTAGGCCATACTTCGGTAGAAAATCGATCGAAGAAGAAGCCCAGCGTCAAGAGAATGAACGCTGAATAGATCATCATCAAGCCGAGGACCACTCGAATGAACCAGCCCTGCTGCATGCGCATGCGCCTAAGCGCTACACGATACTGGACCGAAGCCAGCATTTTCCATGTCTTCAGAGAAGTCATTTAATTCAATAGAGTGTCGAAAATGGACAGAAGGGTTAACCGTCTTTTCGGCGATAGCGACACAGAGTTAAACGACATGGAGATTATCGCACAAAAGAGAAGTCGATTTCTCGATTCTCGATACTAGCGCCCGCTACTAGAACGCGCACTTTGTCGCCCGGCCGATATCGCTTTCCAGATCCTGAGCCTACAAGGGAAAAACTAGATTCGTCGTACTCATAGTAATCATCGGACATATCCCGCACGTGTACCATGCCTTCGACTAGGAGTACATCTAACTCAATGTAAACGCCGAACTTCGAAACGCCGGCTACCACCCCAGAATACTCTTCGCCAATGTGATCTTGGATGAATTCAACTTTCTTCAGCTTTATCGACTCACGTTCAGCCTGCGTGGCTACGATCTCTCGCTCAGAACAGTGCTGCAGCATGTCCGCCAAATCTTCCGATTCTGGTGCTTTGCGAGAAGCCATCTGATCTTTGATTAGGCGATGAACGATAAGGTCAGGATATCTTCGAATGGGGCTTGTAAAGTGGGTATAGTGCGCCGCCGACAATCCGTAATGACCGTGATTGGAAACATCATAGCGGGCCTTGGACATAGCGCGAAGTGCAGCATGCTCTACAACAGCGGCTTCTGGTCGATCCACTACCGCGCGCAACAAGGCGTTGATATCTGTTGGGTTTACACTACCCTCATCATGCGGTAGTTCAAGCCCGAAAGCAGCCACGTAACGGGACAGATTCATGATACGATTGGCATCAGGCGGTTCGTGAATACGAAATGCAAACGGTTGGTCGCCGGAGCCGAAAGCGGCAGCAACATTTCGATTGGCCAGAAGCATGAACTCCTCAATCAACCGATTTGAATCCTGTCTCAAGCGCGGAACGATTTCGATAGGGTGGCCCTTTTCATCAAGAACAACGCGTACTTCCTGCAGATCAAAATCAATGGAGCCGTCTTTGAACCGTTTGGCTCTCAGTTTTACAGCCATTTCCTGCAGAATCCCGAGACTTTCCGCCAAGGGATGCTCCCCTTGTCCCCCTTCTATGATGGCTTGCGCATCTTCGTAGGCTAGACGGTGCGTAGATCGGATCACGGTTTCAGCAACCTTGAAACCGTGGACGGTTCCAGAACGATCTAGTTCGAAAATACAGGAGAAGGCTAGGCGATCAACATCTGGCTTGAGCGAGCAAATATCATTTGAAAGTGCCTCGGGAAGCATTGGAATGACCCGGTCCACTAAATAAACACTCGTTCCTCGCTCCAACGCGGAAGCATCCAGCTCACTCTGAGGAACTACATAATGACTCACATCTGCGATGTGCACCCCTACCTCGAATCGATCCTTGGAAAGGGGGTGGATGTGGAGGGCGTCGTCGAAATCTTTTGCATCAACTGGGTCGATGGTAAAAACGGTTCGGTTTCGAACATCCAGGCGGCGACTTATTTCTTTCCGGGAGATTTGGGCGGAAACAGCCTCTGCTTCTTGTAAGACTTCTTCTTTGAAGTCGGCCTCCACGCCAAGACTCATAGCCAGAGCCAATGTTTGAATGGAGGGATCATTAGGATCCCCGATGATACTCAGGATTTTCCCGATGGGAGCTGCCCCACGGTGTTCAAATCCTTCAATAGAGACCTTAACTTTGTCGCCATCATTAACGCCTTCGATGGAGTCTAAATCGACATAAATATCATGCGTTAGGCGTTTGTCGTCTGGAATGATGAAGGCGTAGGAGCCGGCATGTTTAAACGTTCCCACAGCAGACGTTCTCTTTCGCTGAAGAACCGAGAGCACTTCAGCTTGCTGTCTTTTGTCCTGAGGGCGTCGAGCAGCTAGTCCAATCTGAACCAGATCCCCATCGATAGCCGTATTCATCCGTCTCGAGCGAACAAAAAAGTCTTGCTCAAAGCCCTCGACGGCCACAAAACCATAGCCAGAGGGGTGCACGCTGAGGCGGCCCTCCATTCGGCCTGCGGGAGGCCGAAAAGTGAACCTATTGCCTTTAACGGCCGCTATTTCACCTTTTTGAGAAAGCTCTTCCAGCACCGCGCGTGCCAGACGATAGTCCGTATTGTCGGAGTAACCCAGTTTTTTGACAATTTCTTTTGGTCTAAAAGACCGCTTTCCATGGTTCCGAAAAAGGTCCATGATTTCCTTCTGAATCGTTTGACGTCTATCCATTATGCAAAGTCCGTTTTGGTCGATTCAGTGGCAAAAACATGCGAGGCCAACTCGGCGTCCAGTTCAAACCGATTCTGGCTAGTGACCACTTCAAGGGTGTCTTCCGACTTGGAGATTAATTTGCAGGTGGCACCGGGCAGCAATCCCATGGATTCTAGTTTACGCAGCATGTCCACATTACTATCCGAAACTCTTCGAATGGTTAGTTCAACCCCTTCCGGAAACGAGGTGACAGGGTGAGATTCGATGGAAATAATGGTGCCATCTCGTCCTGGAATAGGATCCCCGTGGGGATCATGCGTGGGATAGCCCAGCATCTTGTCTAGTCGGTCCTCAAACTCCTCTGAAATATGGTGCTCCAGA
Organism: Bacteroidetes bacterium UBA7368; assembly: GCA_002469915.1. Lineage (GTDB taxonomy): Bacteria > Bacteroidota > Rhodothermia > Rhodothermales > UBA10348 > UBA10348. The sequence continues at coordinate 5,806 of DKOG01000120.1, read as the reverse complement.
TGTTCTGCCTCATCGTGCATCTCGTCCCAATCGTAGCCCATGATCTGCCGGAGATACGTTTCCAGAAGCCTGTGGTGACGAATTATTTCAAGGGCGATTTGCTCGCCTGATTCCGTCAAACGGACTCCCTTGTAAGGGGCATAGGTCACCAAACCAAGGGAGGAAAGCCGCTTGGCCATATTGGTGACCGAGGCGGCTGTAATATTCAATTTCTCTGCCAAATCCGTAGTAGATACCGGATTTTCGGCCTGAAGCTTATAAATGGCCTTCAGATAGTCTTCGACAGACTGGCTGAGCATGCTCCGAAGCGGCATAATGGGGAAGGTGAGGTGGAGAAAAGAATACCGAGCTATGCTACGCTCAAGGGCATCAGTCGATCCGGAGCAACAGCCTGAATGAGCGCTCGTGCCATAAATAGCCCCGGGTCGATAAGGGGAATACCTTTGTAAGTAGCTTCAGGAACAGCTATTGGTAGTTCTGTGCATCCCAAAATAACAACCTCTGCACCCTGCTGGATGACCTGATCTGCACTCCTGAAAACTAGTTGACGGGCTACGTCCGAAACGGGAGAGGAACACGCTTTTATGCCGGAATCTGAGTGGTATATAGCCTCTTCGAGGTGCTCGAATGTGTCGGGGCGTAGGGGAAGGAGCCCCGCAGCTTCAAGACGATCGTCATACAAGCGAAAATGATAGGTTCCTTTGGTACCCAGGATCCCAATGCGCTTAGCCGAAGGGTGGCGTGCTCGAATACCCTCGACGGTCACATCAATAAGGTGAAGAACCTCTAGGGAAGAGTGGGCCTCTTTTAATTGACTCAGTGTATGGTCGAAAATGAGGGCAGAATGGGCCGTGTTACAGGCAATACCTGCAACCTTTGCGCCGGAACGCTCAAGATTCAGCAGCCCTTTGGCCATTTCATTTCCAGGGTTCACGGTTGAGTCACCCAAAAGAAAATGGGTTCGATCTGGAACGAGGGGATCCGAATAAAGAATCGTTGGAATATGGTCCTGGTCCCTCTTGACTTTCGTTTGAGCAACGATTTTTGAAGCAAGATCAATTCCGGCTTGGGGACCCATGCCTCCTAGAATGCCTATGGCTGTTTGTTCGGACATGTTTATGATTTTCTCTGAAAGGCGGTAGTGGGTAGCCGAGTCGGTTATATTCCGACCTCACAATAATGTCCCGGCAAAAGATAGCCTGATAGAAAGATGAAGCGATTTGGTCAACTATGCGTGCTTTTGATGTTGGTTTTACCGAGCGCTCATGCTCAAGAACGGCCGCGAGCACGTGAAATGGGGATACAGCCCGGCGTTTTACCGGTTGGTCCGTTGAATGCGATTACGGATGTTGCTGGTGTCCAAGTTGGTCACTTGACCATTTGGGAAGGAGACGATGTACGAACGGGCGTGACGGCTATTCTACCTCATACCGGAAACCTGTATCAAGAGAAAGTGCCAGCCGGTTTTTTTCAGGGAAATGGGTACGGCAAATTTGCGGGTAGTACCCAAATCATTGAGTTGGGAGAGATTGAAACACCTATTGTGTTGACGAACACACTATCGATTCCCCAAGGCATGGAAGGTATCATCTCGTGGACCTTGAAGCAACCCGGTAACGAACAGGTGCGATCTGTGAATGCGGTTGTCGGCGAGACGAACGATGGGTATCTGAACGACATTAGAGGGCGGCATGTGCATGCAGATCAGGTTGTGACTGCCATTGAGTCTGCGCATACTGGTCCGGTGGAAGAAGGCGCTGTCGGCGCGGGGACTGGAACGGTTTCATTCGGATGGAAAGGAGGGATCGGCACGAGTTCACGGGTACTTCCGGGCCGTCTCGGCGGATACACGGTGGGCGTCTTGGTGCAGACTAATTATGGAGGCATTCTTCAAATAGATGGTGTGCCCGTCGGCGAAGAGCTAGGTCAATATTATTTGAAGGGGGCAATTGATAATTGAGATGCGGATGGATCCGTTATCGTTGTCATTGCCACAGATGCTCCTCTTTCGGATCGCAACCTCACCCGTCTTGCTGCCCGGGCCATGTTGGCCATCGGGCGGTCTGGATCGCCTGCCACCAATGGGAGCGGGGATTATGCGCTTGCTTTTACGACCGCTGAGATGGCTCGAAGAGGGAATGCGATGTCCGAACTCAAAGAACTTCCCAACGATGCGATATCTCCGATTTTTCAGGCAGCTGTCGAAGCCACTGAAGAATCAATCTACAATGCGCTACTTAAAGCGAAGACCGTAAGTGGCCATCGAGGTACTATTGAAGCGATTTCTATCGATGCAGTAATCGAAATAATGCGCAAGTATGGTCGGGACGTGAATTTTATAAGGTGATGTTTCAGTTCGGGGTAAACCGTTGCAGGAACGCAATAATGTCCCTATTTTTACAGGTCTGTACAGTTTTTGGCTTTAAGCCGATTTTATCGGTTTAATTTCGAGAAAAGGAGAGCCTGGAAATGCCCTCGGGCACATATCTAAGGTGATCTCATTGCCCGGTCGTCTAATGGCAGGACAGCGGCCTTTGACGCCGTATGTGGAGGTTCGAGTCCTCCCCGGGCAACACACATTGACGCATTCGTTTCCGAGACAGGAATGAGCACACATTATCCGATCAGCATTTTTGCCGGCCGTTCCAACCCAGCGTTGGCACGGGCGATATCTCGTGCTTTTGGTCAAGAGTTGGGTAGGGTGGAGATCAAAAATTTCTCCGATGGAGAAATGTATGTCCATTACGAAGAGTCCATTCGTGGATGCGATGTGTTCCTCATTCAGAGCACCCATCCTACTGCCGACAATTGGCTTGAGCTTTTTCTGCTGATAGATGCAGCGAAAAGGGCTTCAGCAGCGCGTATTACCGCAGTGATTCCTTACTTCGGTTACGCACGTCAGGAGCGTAAGGATCAGCCCAGGGTTTCGATAGCAGCCAAGCTAATGGCTAATATCCTTACGACTTCTGGTGTAGATCGTGTACTCACTATGGATTTGCATGCATCGCAGATTCAAGGGTTTTTTGACGTTCCTGTGGATCACCTTTACGGCTCAGCCATTTTTGCTGACTATTTTCGAAAGCAAGAGTTGGAAAACTTGGTCATTGTCGCTCCCGATGTAGGAAGCGTAAAAATGGCCCGTAGTTATGCCAAGAAACTGAGTGCAGATTTGGCCATTATTGACAAACGTCGTCCTACTCAGAATGTAGCCGAAGTGATGAATATCATCGGTGAAGTAGAAGGCAAAAACGTTTTGTTGATCGATGACATGATTGATACGGCAGGAACGCTAACCAATGCCGCAAACGCATTGAAAGACGCGGGGGCTCTCAATATTGTAGCGGCGGGTACCCATCCTTTGCTATCCGGTCCGGCCTATGATCGGATTGAGAGTTCAGCCTTGACCAGCTTGGTCGTAACGGACACGATTCCTCTTACTCGTACTTGCGATAAGATTCAGGTGATCAGTGTTGCAGACATTTTCGCGGACGCTATTCGCCGCATTTCTACAGACGAATCGGTATCGACCTTATTCGTTTAGTAGTACAGAATCAAAAAAACACACTTAACAGGTATATCAGAAATGGAAGTCATCACGCTCGACGCTAAAGCCAGAGAGGCCGGTAAGAAGGCGGCTAAAGCTGCTCGCAAAGAGGGCAACGTTCCATGTGTGCTGTACGGTCGCGGAACAGAACCTTGTACTTTTGAAGTCCCTGAGCTTAGTCTCCGCGACTTGATCTACACCGATGAGTTTCACACTGTCGCAGTAGAAGTAGATGGAAAGTCATACAATTGTGTTCTGAAATCGGTTGATTTCCACCCGGTATCGGATCGTCCAATTCATGTTGACTTTCTTATGCTGAAGGAAGGAGAGCACATCACCATCCCTGTCCCGATTCACTTTTCTGGAATCCCAATGGGTGTCAGAAATGGTGGAACGCGCAAGACTTTCCTGAACAAGCTTGCCATTCGCTGCATGCCAGAGAATCTGCCGGATCACATCGAAATAGATGTCACCAAACTCAAAATTGGTGAGTCCATCTTAGTTCGTGATTTGAAACTCGAGAATATCGAGATCAAGGCAGCGATGGATCAGACATTGATCGCTATTGCTCGTCCTCGCGTCATCATCGAGTTGGATGAAGAAGGCGAAGAAGGCGAAGAAGGCGAAGAAGGCGAAGACGGAGATGCTGCCGGCGCAGAGGCGAGCGAATAGTTCTCCCGAATGTGCTTGTAGGTGAATTTTACTGGGGCCGCACACGATCATAGATCGCGTGCGGCCCCAGTTTTGTATTTTAAATTTGAATCTAGATTCTTACCCAATAAGTCGGATGGCTTCCTCAAAACGCATAATTATTGGTCTTGGTAATCCGGGTGCCGAATATGAGGGTACTCGGCATAACGTAGGGTTCGAAGTCATCGATGCCATCGCAGATCGCGTCAAAGAGTCATTCAAAACCAAGGGGCAATCCAAGATTGCTTGGGGAAAGTGGCGGGGACGTCCGCTAGGTTTAGCAAAGCCCCAAACCTTCATGAATCGAAGTGGTCTGGCCGTCGAGGAACTAGTACGTAAGAATAACTTGGACGCGCAAGACATATTAGTCGTAGTGGACGATATCCATCTTCCTCCAGGGAAGGTCCGGATTCGGCAAAAAGGAGGCACGGGTGGGCATAATGGCCTCGAGGATATAGCTGACTGGCTGGATTCAAACAACTTTCCTAGAATCAGAATTGGAATTGGAAATGACTTCGGGAGGGGGCAACAGGCTGAATATGTATTGTCGCGCTTTCCTGAAGATGAACGGAAGATTATAGATCCTGTCATTTCCCATGTACGCGATGCGGCTCTGTCCTTTGTTACGGATGGTATCGTGACGACCATGAATCGATTTAATCTGTAGCGTTCAGGTGATGGATATCTACATTTTGGATGTTTTGGAAAGGTGCTTAATCGGTTTGGGTTGAGATCTGAAGTGGAGTGGTTTTTTTTACCATTGACAGGCTCTATCAAGGGCAGATTTCCGGAAGCGCTTCCAGCTGACCTAGAATTCTTGGTTAACGAATAAATAAAATGCCCTTAAAAAGGTATTTTTTGCGGAATAATTGGTTTTCATAATCTCCTGAGCCCTAGGCTCTTCAATTCATCATAGGATCTCCACTGCAATGGATATTTCCACTTTGACTTATCTGGTTCCTGTAGCGGGTGTAATCGCCCTTTTATACGCGTATACGCGTGCCAAATGGGTCGGTAAACAAGACCCCGGCACTGAGCTAATGGTAGAGCTTGCCGACGCTATTGCCGAAGGAGCTCGCGCATTTCTTCGTCAGGAATACCGCGTTCTTTTCGTTTTCGTGATCGTCGTCGCTGTTCTCTTAGCGTTTGCCAATGCTAGCCAGCCCGAATCATCATGGATGATCTCAGTCTCCTTTATCGTTGGTGCCTTTTGTAGTGCACTTGCAGGCTTTGTGGGTATGACCGTTGCTACGAAAGCAAATGTTCGCACAACCCAAGCTGCTAGAACGGGACTTGCACCTGCACTAAATGTCGCCTTCTCAGGCGGACTCGTGATGGGATTGAGCGTAGTTGGGCTCGGTGTGCTGGGCCTCGGAAGCCTTTTCATCGCTTATGACACGATGACCGTCTGGAATATCACTAAGATTGTAGGTGTCATTTCAGGATTTTCATTGGGAGCCTCCTCAATCGCTCTGTTTGCCCGTGTTGGTGGAGGAATCTACACGAAAGCAGCGGACGTGGGTGCTGACCTCGCTGGAAAAGTCTACGAAGGTATTCCAGAAGATGACCCTA
>DKOG01000004.1 GCA_002469915.1 Bacteroidetes bacterium UBA7368 | reverse complement strand
CTTGAAGAGCCGCTTCGTCAAATTTCTGCCAATGCGGGCCTCGAAGGCTCAATCGTCGTGCAGAAAGTTATTGAAGGCAAAGGAGACTTTGGTTTTAATGCACTGAACGAGACATACGGTTCAATGATCGAAGCCGGAATTCTTGACCCAACAAAGGTCACGCGTACGGCTCTCGAGAATGCCGCATCCGTTTCCGGTCTTCTATTGACTACCGAATCCGTTATCGCCGACAAACCAGAACCAGAAGGACCACCAGCAATGGGCGGCGCTCCTGATATGGGTGGCATGGGCGGAATGGGTGGTTTCTAGATTGATTGCTGATTCGCTCAGCACATCTAAAAGCACTTGCTTTAAAGGGGGGGCGGCCGAAGGCCGCCCCCCCTTTTTTTGTCTTTTCCACGTACTTTGTCCTCTCAAACGCGCAGACGTCATCATTCCACATCCATCACCGATTAACCAGACTAAAAATCGATCCCCTTTCTTACCATATTGCACTGGGCTCCAATCTGGATGACCGTATGGCCAATCTCCAGTATGCGGTAGAACAACTGGGCTGCCTGCCCGGTGGAAGTATAAATAGCGTTTCTCCCGTTTACGAAAGTGCAGCACACGTTATGCCCGGTGCGCCTCCCCAACCGGCCTACCTGAACGCTGTCCTACACATTCAAACGTCACTGCAACCCCGTGCGTTATTAAGAAGGTGTCTGAACATTGAATCGGCAAGGGGACGCAATAGGAAGCTTGAGCAGCGTTGGCAGGCTAGAACCTTAGATATTGATCTATTGTGCTGTTCTAACACCCAAATAGACGGATCGGACCTCACACTGCCTCATCCAAGAATCGCTGAGCGGTTGTTTGTCCTACTCCCTTTATCAGAAATCGACATGGATCTGCATATTCCACCTCCCTTTGACCGCAACGTTCGGTATCTTCTTGAACACTGCCCTGACCAAAGTAGCATTAAACGCTCAGCCCATATTCTGAAGGTACCCTAATCCCGATGAGCCTGTTTGACGAAGCCCCAAAGTCCACTGAGCCGAAGGAAGTCCCGGTAGACCCACCTGTAGGCTTGCCAGATCATCTTCAATACATCGTTATTGAAGGCGTGATCGGGGCCGGAAAGACGACATTGGCTCGGGTATTGGCAGAGGCATCCAATGCCCGTTTAACGCTCGAGCAATTTGACGAAAACCCATTCCTTGAGCGGTTTTACTCAGACCGAGACCGATGGGCGTTTCAGACCCAGCTTAGTTTTTTAGCCAGTCGATTCCGGCAGCAGCAAAATCTCGGTGACGGAGATCTATTCCACAAACATGCCATATCAGATTACACGTTTGATAAAGACCGCATTTTTGCTCGGCTGAATCTCAAGGGCGACGAACTTGCTCTCTATGAAACGATGTTCAACATCATGCAACCGACGACTCCGGTGCCTGACCTGATCGTTTATTTGCAGGTCTCCACCGACCGGCTCATGTCTAATATTCAGCGCAGAGGCCGGACCTATGAAAAAGACATGGACAGAGCCTACATCGAAAGTCTGGGCCAGGCGTACAATCAGTACTTCTTCCATTACAACCAAAGTCCGCTCCTGATTGTAAATGCGACGAACATTGACTTCGTTGCGAACCCTGAGGATTTAAAAGAACTCGAGAGACAAATCTCAGGTCTTCGCCATCCGGGTACGACTTATTTCAATCCTTCTCCTTCGCGCACCCCCCTACTCTGACCTATGATGTTGAAGTGGCTTTTTCTGGTAATTCTGGTCTGGTATGCCTTTCGTTCCGCAGGTAATCTCATCCGCGAATTAGCTGGTGGACAATCTCGCGAGAGCGTACCTCCACCGCCTAGAAATAAAGTGCACGTTCCCCGACCCAAAGCAGCCGATAAGTCTGCTGTTGAGTCGTCCTCCCTGGATGTAGAAGATGCGCGTTTCGAAGACCTCTAGTAAGGTCCGCCTACTAGACTACGCAAGTAGCTCGCCCATGAATCGCTCACCCAGCGACTTGGCTTCCTCGGCCGTTTGAGCTTCCGCATAGACCCGAATGATGGGTTCTGTATTCGATTTCCGCATGTGCACCCATCCAGCGTCGAAATCGATTTTTACGCCATCAATGGTTGAAATGCGCTCTGATGCATATTTAGCCGCCATTTTCTGGAGTAAATCATCTGGATTCAGGCTACCAATATCTGTTTTCATCTTAACGATTTCCAGATTAGGTAGCTCATGAATGAGCTCTGAAAGGCGTTTCCCAGTCTGAACGAGATGCTGAAGGATTAAGGCCGTGCCAATGAGAGCATCGCGACCATAATGCAACTGAGGCAGAATGACGCCGCCATTCCCTTCACCTCCAATGGCCGCATTACAGGCTTTCATTTTTTCAACCACATTAATCTCTCCCACTGCTGAGCGATACACCTCCTGTCCATACTTGGCCGCCACTAATTCGATGGCACGCGATGAGGAAAGATTGGTTGCAAACGGCCCGCTGTGATACTGCCACCAAAAATCCGCAGCCAACACCTGAGTTAATTCTTCGCTCACATAGACCCCGCCATCAGCAATGAGAGCTAGCCGGTCAGCGTCCGGATCTACAACAATTCCAAGATCCGCTCCCGTCTGCTTAACCAGGTCGCATATTTCAGTCAGGTTTTCGGGGAGGGGTTCAGCAGGGTGGGCGAATAAGCCTGTTGGCTCGCAGTGAAGCTCAACAATATTTTGTGACTCAACACCCAGTTTTTCTAGCAAACGAGGGATGGCTATCCCCCCAACCGAGTTCACGGCGTCAACCACTACTTTAAACGAGCCTTTCTTGATCTGCTCGGGATGAATCTCTGCAAGACCGATCACTTCCTCGATATGATAATCTAGGTAGTCTCGCACACTAGACACCCCTCGTTTCTCGTAAGTGGCCCAGGTCCGCTCTGCGGCTTCTGCATGATCTATTAGCCATGACGCATCCGTGGGCGATAGAAATTCCCCTTTGCTGTTCAACAGCTTCAATGCATTCCACTCCGCGGGATTATGGGAAGCAGAAAGAACAATTCCACCCGAGGCTTTCTCCAAAAGGACTGCCATTTCCACAGTAGGCGTAGTCGCAAGACCTGCATCAACTACAGAAATGCCTTGGGAAAGCAGCGTAGAAATAACGAGATCTGAACATATCGGACCCGTAACCCGGGCGTCACGGCCCACAATAACGGTTCGAGCTTCATGACCTGATTTCAGGATCCAGTCTCCATAGGCAGATGCGTATTTAACTATGACAGCAGGATCCAAACCCCGGCCAAATATCCCTCTAATTCCCGAGATTGATACGACTAAAGTAGATGGTTGAGTAGATGACATGTATGCTCAGATCGTTAAAGGGAACGCCCTAGTTCAGAGTGTGAGGGAAAGTAAGAAACAGGTACCGTATCCTTTTATGGATTTCACCCGTATCCGTATTTTTAACACTCACGAGAAACACTACTATGGGACTTCTTTGGATGGTACTCGTTGGCTTTGCCGCCGGCGCGCTCGCTAAATATATAATGCCCGGAAAAGAGGGCGGTGGCTTCCTGATGACCACCTTGCTAGGAATTGCTGGCGCTGTAGTCGGTGGATTTGCTGGCGGCCTGCTGGGAATCTATACGGATAGCTTAATAGGAGATTTAATCAGTGCTGTCGTAGGTGCTTTGATCCTGCTATTTCTCTGGAATAAGTTCAAGAAATAAGCGCGTTGATGTCATCAGTTCGGTCTGATCTCATCACATTTGAAGGAATACTAACTGGGGGCTCATCTTTGATGAGCCCCCAGTTTCAGTTTTGCGCAATTCGCTACTTAAGGAAATAGACAGCCGTCACGCTGGTCCGAATCTCAATCTGGCCACTAGCATACGCATCAGGCTCCGGTGCGCCCTTAGCCGATGCCATATCAAAGGATGCTTCCAATCTCATTACAGGACGGGGGACAGAAACACCGTGTTCATTGAGCGTTACTATCCCTCCAATTTCCTTTCCTAGAGCAGTAGCCATCGTTTCAGCCTTGGCTTTGGCTCGTAAAACGGCCAAACGCAAGACTTCCAATTCAAGATCAGCTCGGTCATCGAGTCCGTACTGAATGCTGTTCATCCGGTTGGCACCATTCGTCACAATCGAGGCAATCAGATCAGGTAACTCATCTAGGTTCCGAATGGTAACGGTTAGGTTTCGAGTGGCCTCCCAGCCTGTCTCATTGTACGTCCGACGATCAGGATCGTACTCTCGCATGGGATTGATCTGGAGGTTTTGCATCTGGATATCCATCTCCTCCACACCCATAGCTCGGACCGCGTTCAGCGCATTGGCCGATGCCGATGCGTTGTTTTCTCGAGCTGTTTCAGGATTATCAGCTCGCTCGACCACGGCAAACTGCACGGTAGCCATGTCTGGAGCAGTCGAAATGACTCCCTCCCCAGATACGGTCACCTGACTCGGATGCTGAGCATGCCCATCTTGGGCCTGGACAGGAGAAACGAGAAACAGAACTATGGCCACAACAGGGGCCATTACTGTATTAAATTGACGTCTACGCATCGAATAATCCTCTTAAAAACGTATAGATAGGAATTGGAATGCCAGATTAATATCTGGTACACCATTCAATACAAGATGCGTTCCAATTTGGTCTGCCCGCTAAAACATCTCGAGCATTTGACGTAGATCAGGGATACAATCTGTCCAATGTCCGCGCAAATGGAATCGTTTCACGAAGATGGTGAATACCACAAATCCAGGTAACTGTACGCTCCAACCCTAATCCATACCCTGCGTGTTGTACGGAGCCATAGCGGCGCAGATCGAAATACCACTTAAATGCTTCTTCAGGAAGTCCATGCTTTTTAACCTGATCCTGCAAAAACCCAAGATCATCAGCGCGTTCGCCACCACCCACGATTTCACCATATCCCTCAGGAGCCAACACATCCATACCTAAGGCCAGGCGATCGTCTTCTGGGTCTCGTTTCATATAGAACGCTTTGAATCCGTGTGGGAAGCGATGAACGATAATGGGGCGGTCGTAATGCCAAGTAATGAGCGTCTCGTCGCTTCCGCCAAAGTCATTCCCCCATTCAAATTCTTGGGCTGACTTGAGCCACTTAGGAAGGTTACGAAGCTCTTCCTCAATCTCAGACTGACGACGCTGTATTTCACCTTCCCGAACATCAATCTTTCGTTTCTGCCATTTCTTAGCCTGACCATACGTAGCCTTCCCTTCCGCGGATTCCGTAGTCAGTGCTGTCGCCTCCGACTTCAATGACTCAATTTTGTCTTCGACCATTTTACGGGTCTTCTCACTGTGTAGAATCTCGACGGCCTCATCGTAGGAAACGCGAGGGTAATCGCTCAAGCTGCGTTTCAGCGGTTCGAGATCACGGTCTAGCACTTCGAGCTCCGCCTGGCAGTTAGCTAACGCATCACTGACAATCCGGCTTAGCATCTCTTCTGCCAGCTGCATGGTCATCTCCAGATCGTAAAACGCCATTTCAGGCTCAATCATCCAGAATTCCGTCAAATGCCGGCGAGTTTTGGATTTTTCTGCCCTGAATGTGGGGCCGAACGTGTAGATTTTCCCAAAAGCCATGGCCATGGCTTCACCGTGTAACTGCCCACTCTGGGTCAGATAGGCACTTCGACCGAAGTATTCCATTTCGAACAAGGTCGAGGTCCCCTCAACGGCCGTTCCCGTCAAAATTGGAGCATCCATCTGCAGGAATCCTCGTTCCTGAAAAAAGTTATGGATAGACATGATGACACTATTCCGAATGCGCAGAATCGCCCACTGCCTCCGGCTTCTAAGCCACAGATGTCTATGATTCATCAAGAAGTCCACGCCGTGCTCTTTTGGCGTAATCGGATACTCCTCGGCCTGATGAATAAGATTCATCTCCGTAACCTGAACCTCATACCCTCCAACCTGCTTCTCATCGGCTCTTACAAGGCCTTTAAGCTCAATGCTGCTTTCCTGCGTCGCCGATTCTGCGGCTTGCCAAGATGACTCGTCCACCTCTCCCTGATTTACAACACACTGGCTTAGACCAGTACCATCTCTCATCACAAGAAAATGAAGCCCTTTCGAGCTGCGCTTATTGTACAACCAACCGCGAAGCGTTACGGATTGACCTTCGTGGTTCTTTAGGGCGCTAATATCGACGTGATCAGGAGTCATGGAATCACTATTACGTTAAGACGTGCTTTTTCGGACGATCCCGAGAAAATACGGCAATGGAATGAAACGATGTGGGTCCGGCCACCCTTAGGTGGCCGGACCCACAAAAGAATCCGTGAATTGAATGAGGTAAAGGCCTAAAAACCCTACTTCAATAGCTCCTGTCTCCAATTCGAAAGCTTGCGCTCACCCGTTACGGTGGAATGAATTAATTCGAACATACCGAATTCATCTGCATCAGCGAATATGAACTGAGCTTGTCCTTCACCTGGGATATTGTTGTATTCCCACACTTCATACGGTACGTAGCCCGTGTCAAACATGTGTGGATCAATGGCAGTAGGTGCACCAAACTTGACCAGCGTGCGACCTCTGTCCGTCTTCCAACCTTCGCTGAAGCTGTTGGTATACCGGTCATTAGCGTACTGAACCAGGGCATAAAACTGCTCCTGAAACTCATTGATGGGAGTATTCGGATCCGGATCACGAACATTCCAAAAGGTCATGAAATAGCGTCGGCGTTCATCTAAATCCCGAATGCTCTTTAAGCGTCGGCGTTCAGTATCAGAAGCAATGATATCAACATGTTCAACCATGCGATCAATTTCTTCTTCTGTCATCCTAGCATATTGACTACGCTCAAAAGACTCCTCTGGCGAAACGACCAGTGTTTCTCGTTCCACATCCGGATTATAGACAAAAAACTTCCTAGACTGCTCGGCAACCGCTTCGTTATTGTCATCCAGAATGGCAATACGCAGAAAGTAAGATCCACTTGGAAGGCTCTTAACATTAAAGGTGCCGACTAACACATCAGGTGACCTGAGTGTCCTTTGGGCCCGCTTCTGATAGGCTGCCAGTGGTTGAGGCAAATTGGCATCTGCGATGTAGGTAAAAGCCGTGTACTTACCTGAAGCTGAAATATCCCCAACAAGATTGTAGACTTCGGCATAATAGAAAAGCGTATTCAAGCCGCTTCCGAATAGCTGATTCGCATTAGGTCGAATCACCATTCCGTTCTTGTAGAAGGCATCTTCCCTATCTGAACTTTGCTGAATCGAACTGGCCAGCGTCACGTCGGACACATACACTAGGTCATTTTGACCAAAGTCAGGTACCAGCATATCCTTTTTCATGCTGACACCAGGTTTTCCTAGTTCTAGCTGCTCGGGAATACCGACCTGCAATTCATACTCTCCTGGAGGCACTGCTGCGCGTACCTGGTGCACGAAGTGCTGACCTTCGCTTAAACCGGTTGTGTCTGCAATGACAAAGCTGAGGTTCAGCTGGTCCGTCCAGACTGGATCACTGGGAGTACCTTCTAGAGATACCTGCGTGGACCGCATGATCGCTAAGTCTACCGGCAAAGACGCAAGGTAGCCCTGTTCGTGAGTCACGTAAGAGAGCGTTGCAGCCTCAAATGCGAGGTACAATTCAACTAGCGTGGTACCCGTTTCAAATGCAAACGAGGCATGATCTACATCAACCTGTACAGGTACGGCTTGTACCGGTGCAGTTGTTACAGCCACAGCTTCTTCAGCAGAAGCATCTTGAGCAACGGCTAAAGTGGGTACAAGTGAGCCTGCCAAAAGCAGGACGAAAACAAAACGGTATAATATTTTTTGCATCAGGTCTTGGCGAGCTTTGTTAAAGATGGATACGAGTCCATCATCGGCGATCCCCTCGAGACGCTCATTCTTTAATGAGTCGACTAAGTATACACCGGACCATTCTACTTCTATAATCTACACAGACCATTTTCCAACCGAGAGGTTTCCGCATTCAACTGTATGATTGTACGGCCGAATGGTTTGAGTCAACCCAGAAGGATCCAAAATAGCCAAGTTACCATCGAAATCCCGATGCAAAAGTCCATCATGACTACGTGCTTCGGAGTCCATTCAGCGTGTCTAACCAGAATCCAGACCAAACCGATAAGACCCATCACATCAATCAGTACCAGGTGCCATGAAATGCCGGCAGAAATAAGCATCAAAGTAATGAGACCAACAAGCGGTACGGCCAACCTGAGATACACGGTGATACCCTTTTGAATGGCTTTTCTTTTCTGAGTAGCCTCCCCTTTTGCAACGTCACCAGGAGCATCCACCCAATCAGCGACTAAGAGGTTAGGTATGAGATAAAGGACTCGGTAGGTCGCTAAAAGTCCCAGGAGTTTCGGGGAAATGTCTCCATAGAGAGGAATGACAACCACTCCTCCAACCCAGCAAGTCAGAATCAGGAGGTTTTTTACAAGGGGTATGTCCTTGAGTCGACGTCCCCCAGCACGTTGTGGGACGCTGTAGAGCCCCCCTAAAGCTCCGATGACTGCTCCGTATGCAAGAATAGGAAGGGGGAGTTGCAACGCAGCCACTATCCCGCAGACTATGGCGATTGCAGAAGACCCGAACAAATAGGCCCGATGAGTTTCGTACCATTGTAGTCTCTCTGGGGCGTTTCGCACATCCTCGTTAGACCGTAAAAAGGCGCGATCCACGTGGTAAATCAACAGAACGCCGCTGCATGCCAGCAGCAGGTACCATGCACTGAGTTTCTGCCCAGCGAGAGCATGCGTACCCAATAATAATGCAGATGCTACCGCGACAATGTGCAAATTGCTATACCAGAACCAGGAGAGCATTCTGGATTGCATCGCGTCTGCCTATTTGATCAAAGTCATCGTTCGGGTAGACACAAATGTTTTCGCAGACGTGTGTGCAACAACGCGATAGATATAAATTCCAGACGGTAGCGAGCTCGCATCTATGGAAATGGACTGATCCGGACCTGCACCAAATGTTTGTGCAGGGATGGATATCATATTTCTGCCGAGTAAATCAAGCACATCTACTTTTACCTCTGCCTGAGAAGGAAGGTCAAACTGAATATTAGTGCTTGGATTGAACGGATTCGGGAAATTACCATCCAAAACGAATTCCTTCGGCTGTTCAGACTCATAATCGATGTCCGTGACAGTCACAGGAATCCGCGGAGTCCCGTCTGCACTTATTCCAAACAATACAAGGTCATCAAGCCCTGTACCACCGGACTGACCGGCTAGAATCATGGTCATGCTGTCTCCAGCATCACTAGAAAGATCAATCTGATATTCTCCTAGCGTTGCACCACTAATACCACTGTTTTTTACTCTAAAAACGGCCGATTCCGACGGTAAAGTCTGAACGGACGTCACAGATTCAAACGTGACACCCGACGCGTACCCAACAAGGGGTAGGTGATCAGAAGTGGTTGAGATCGTTCCTATGTCCAATACACCACTCGCACCTGAGGCATGAACGAATCGAGCATCAATGAGAGCCGGATCAGAGGACGCCGAAGAACCGGAGAACGAAATCAATCGAGTACTTGCTGGAGAACCGCCGACACCACTCAGGACAGCAACTACTTGGTCGCCTTGGCTCCACCCTGGTGTGTAGCTAGCAAACGCGCTAGCCGCACTCACGCTCGGAGATTCTGCGACGGCAACGGTTACGCCGCCGGCTGGCAAGGCTAAGTATGCTGTCCCCGCTCGAGCACTCAATCCTGTTGCGACTAAGCTTCCACCGTAGTAAACATCAACAGCCGAGGGAATACCACTGCCGCCAGAGTTGATGAATTGAACGGAAAAGGTGAGAGCTGGCAAAACCGTAATAGAGACAACACCCATTGCAGAGTCATCCGTACCGTCATTGGCTACATATCCAAACGAGTCGGTCCCTACGAAACCAGCATTGGCTTGATAGGAAGCCGAGCTACCGGAAACAGTAACGGTCCCGAAGGCCGGAGCGGCTGCTATCGAAAAAGTGAGCGCGTCTCCATCCACATCTGAACCTAAAAATTGAACAGCCGCTGCTGCATCATTCGTCGTTGAAACGGATACGTTCTCGACGGAAGGAGCATCATTTACTGATGTGACCGTCAGCGTTACTGTGGCCGGAGCTGAGGTAGCATTTTGATCGGACGCTGAATAGGTAAAGGAGTCAGTCCCATTATAATTAGCTTCGGGCGTATAGACAGCTTGAGCCCCTGTTACAACAACCGAGCCATTAGAAGCATCACTGACCAAAGCATATGTGACCGGATCTCCTTCACTATCTGTAGCTATCAAAACAACAGATATCATGGTGTCTTCGGCACCACTTCCCGTAAGATCAGTTGCGACCGGTGCATCATTGACACCGCTTACAGTGACCGTAACGGTTGCAGGATCAGAATCCACCGTACCATCATTAGCAACAAAGGTGAACGAATCAGCACCCGAATAATTTGCACCGGGCGTGTATGTTGCTGTAGTTCCTACCAAGCTAACCGTCCCGTTGGAAGGCTGGGATGCAATTGAAAACGTTAATGCATCTCCGTCAACATCTGAACCAGCTAGCGTAGCTGCTCCGGGAGTGTCTTCAGCAACGGCAATACTTTGTGCCACGGCCACCGGCGCATCGTTGACTGCAGTCACTGTTACCGAAACGGTAGCAGAAGCTGAATCAACAGTGCCATCATTCGCCGTGAAGGTGAATGAATCAGCGCCATTGTAGTTGGCATTCGGCGTGTACGTTGCTACTGCACCTGCTACCGTAACAGAACCGTTGGCCGGTTGTGTTGCTGTATAAGTAAGTGCATCACCGTCAGCATCGGTAGCTGAGAGCGTCACAGTTCCTGCCGTGTCTTCGTCCGTAGTAAGCGTTGCGGCAGCGGCTACTGGAGCATCGTTTACCGCAGACACGGTAACAGTGACCGTACTTGAATTCGAATCAACTGTACCATCATTTGCCGTAAAGGTAAATGAATCTGTACCGTTAAAGTTTGCATTCGGGGTATACGTCGCTACCGCACCTGCTACCGTAACCGTACCGCTGGTACCGTTGGAAGCGGTGTAAGTGAGCGCATCTCCGTCTACGTCTGTCGCTGCTAAAGTAACCGTGCCTGCTGTGTCTTCATTCGTGGTAAGTGTACCAGCAGAAGAAACCGGGGCATCGTTTACCGCAGTAACGGTAACAGTAACGGTAGCGGGAGCAGAATCAACGGTCCCGTCATTCGCCGTGTAGGTAAATAAGTCTACCCCATTGTAGTTGGCATTAGGCGTGTACGTAGCCGTCGAACCAGAAACGGTAACCGTTCCATTTGACGCCGCACCAGCCGTAAAAGTAAGTGCATCACCGTCACTATCTGTACCTGACAAGGTGACCGTGCCTGCCGTATCCTCAGTCGTAGTGAGCGAAGCTGCTACTGCTACCGGTGTCTCATTGACTACTGTAACCGTGACCGTGACCGTAGCGGGAGCAGAGTCAACCGTGCCATCATTTGCCGTGTAAGTAAATGAATCAGCACCATAATATCCGGCATTCGGGGTGTACGTGGCCGTCGAACCAGAAACCGTGACGGTACCGTTCGTTGCCGCTCCTGCCGAGTAAGTGAGCGCATCTCCATCTGCATCGGTGCCGGATAGTGTAACGGAGCCTGCCGTGTCTTCGAGCGTCGTAAGCGTAGCCGCTGATGCAACCGGCACGTCATTGACCGCAGTAACCGTAACCGTGACGGTAGCGGGTGCAGAATCAACGGTCCCGTCATTCGCCGTATAGGTAAATAAGTCTACCCCATTGTAGTTGGCATTAGGCGTATACGTAGCCGTCGAACCAGAAACGGTAACCGTTCCATTTGATGCCGCACCAGCCGTAAAGGTAAGTGCATCACCGTCACCATCTGTACCTGACAAGGTGACCGTGCCTGCCGTATCCTCAGCCGTAGTGAGCGAAGCTGCTACTGCTACAGGTGTATCATTGACTAGTGTAACCGTAACCGTTACCGTAGCGGGAGCAGAGTCAACCGTACCGTCATTCGCCGTGTAAGTAAATGAATCCGCGCCATTATATCCCGCATTCGGGGTGTATGTGGCCGTCGAACCAGAAACCGTGACGGTACCGTTCGTTGCCGCTCCTGCCGAGTAAGTGAGCGCATCTCCATCCGCATCGGTGCCGGATAGTGTAACGGAGCCTGCCGTGTCTTCGAGCGTCGTAAGCGTAGCCGCTGAAACGACCGGAGCATCATTGACAGGAGTGATAGTAATGGTTGCGGTCGTAACTGAACCTGTATCCGTACCATCAGAGGCCGTATAGGTAAATGAATCAGTAGTCGTTTCAGATCCATCGTGAACATAGGAAAACGAACCATCGGCAGAAAACGTGAGCACGCCGTTACTGGTGCTCGTTCCTAAGGTGGCGGTTAATGGATCTATATCTACGTCATTTGCGAGTACACCCTGCCCTACTGCAACGGTCAGCGTTTCACCTTCATTTACTGTATAGGCATCGGCAACTGAGATTGGGGCGGCACTCGTAGAAACAGTTATCGTAGGAGTTGAGGGTGAGATAGCCAGCCCACCGTTCAACGTAAATGTTGAAAAGGTAATTGTTTCCCCCGTCATAGACCCATCTAACCGGAATGTTAGATTCACTAAGGTCCCTGAGGTCGAAAATGCATCATTCGAACTTGAAAAACCATCGCAATAATTACTTGCAACGATACATCTGGTACTCCAGCCTCCTCCACTCGTCAAGCCCCCTGAAAAGTCTGAGCCCACAAAGACGATATTAGGATCTGACATGGTCAGCCTGAGTGTAAAAGCCTGGACGACTGCGCCCGCCACAACGTTTCCCAACTGAATCGGGACCGTCACTTCTTGACCTACTGCAGCAACCGCATCCGGAATAGTAACGGTGATCTGCGCATTTGCAGCGCCGATTCCAATAAATAAGGCTATAAGAGTCAGTAGCGTTCGCTTCATTTTCCGTGCGTGTTAGGTGGTAGAACTCTCCTAGAATAATATAACCCAGAACTGCTCAAGTAGTTTGTGGTAAACGTTGACATTTTTTCATTCGACATGCAAGGTAACTCGGACCTCATTTGACATCGCATGTCCGTCCAAAGCGAGATAGGTGAATGAAATCTCCTTTTCAATGGTGTCAGTAGTGTAATCAAACGAGCCATCGCTGTGTAAAATTACCTCCCCGAACGCTGGCTTTGAAACTAGTTGAACCGTCAATGGCCCCGTTCCCTTATCGTTGGAAAGAACACCATTTTCTGCAGACACTTTTGTCATTCCTCGGGGCGCAATCTCATAGGTGTCGCTAACCGCGATGGGTTGACTGACCGAGGTAAACGAAAGTGATGGTACGCCTGGACTATGGTTGGGTATTCCGCCGTTTAGCCGGAAGTCAAGCAATGAAATGGTTTCATGATCGACGGGCCCTTCCATTTCAAAATGCAAGTACACTAAAACACCAGAAGATGAAAAGGCATTAGGTGTACTAGAAAACCCATCACAATAATTGGTGGGGGCTAAAAGGCATCTAGTATTCCAGCCATCCTTATCAACAAGTACGTCTTCAAACGAGTAATCAACCAGCTTGATAGCATCCGAGGAAAACCCAAAAGTGACCTGAAAAGCCTGAACCGGTGTCCCTTTCTCAACCCCTGACAGACGTAGTGGTACTTGAACGGTCTGTCCTACGAGGGCACGCACATCATCCAACTCTACCGTGACCTGAGCTAGTGAGGCTGCCGAAGTAACTAGTCCGATAACTACTAGAATTATAAACCGTCTGAAATAAGTCAACTACCACCTCTTGAGATTAGAGATCTACATGCGAGAATCAACGGTAGTACGGACCAAAAAAAAAGAGGGTCCCTGATCAATTGATCAGGGACCCTCTTCAAAAAATTAAAACGATTAGCTTATTTGATAAGCGTCATCGATCCAACTTTGATCTGAAGTCCATCTTGCATCTGAGCAACTACACGGTACATGTAGATACCTGACGATAGAGAGGCCGCATCGATCTGAATAGAACGATTAGACCCTGCATCGAATGTAGCAGTTGGGACAAACATAACTTCACGTCCAACCAAGTCAACTACAGTTACGCTAATATCAGCCGTTTGCGGCAGATCGAAGCGAATCGTTGTTGATGGATTGAATGGATTCGGATAGTTACCCTGAAGCGCGAACTCTGAAGGAAGTTCAGAATCGTCTTCAATGTCCGTAACCACTCCGCGTGTTAGCACGAGCTCAGAAGTCGCTCCAACAGTCCAGAGAGAACCGTCAGTAGTCGTTACTCGCATGAAGAGCGAAGCTGCACCACCGACATTAACTGCGCCAGGAGTGGCATCAGTAATTGTGTCATAGAAATCAGCTGCGTCTCCTCCGGTCACGGAGAAACCATTCGTCACGCCCATGTTCTCAAACAATGCGAGATCAGTGAACGCAGCGTCGGAAGCAATCTCTAGGATGTAGTTGATCGCGTCTCCGTCAGGATCTGAAACAGGAAGCCAGCTAATGCTGAACAAGCCGTTTGCAGGATCGCCGGTGATCGTTGCCGATGAAGGCGCACGAACCGTAGCTGCTGCAGGAGCTCCATTCGTTGGCGACAGAAGCTGACCACGAAGCTCTCCGCTAGCATTAGCAGCAGAGTGTACGTTTACATAAGCTCCACCGCTCTTGAGGGCAGCTGCAAGAGCAGCGCCATCGGTTAGCGCGGAAAGATCGAATGTATTGTCAGCTACTGACCATGTACCAGATCGCATATCTGCGCTAGCAACGGCAGTCAGTGCAACACCGACTCCACCATTCTCGCCCACTCCACCTAGGTGGATGTGAGAAGCTGCGTAGTTTGATCCAAGACCCGTAAATGATCCGGAGACTTCTAACGTATTAGAGCCTTCCACCAAACGGACATTAACCCAACCACTACCAGGTGAAGAAACAGGACTTACTTCGTGCACACCAGCAAGTGGTGAGTAAATAGAGTCCACAGTGTAGACAACCAATTCAGCGGCTGCTGCAGCTACTGTTGCTGTACCGTCAGTAACGGAGACAACGATTGAATACGTACCTGCATTCATCGAAGGATCGAAAGAAAACGCTCCAGTTGCAGCATCCAATGTCGCAGCCGCAGGGGCTCCAACCATACTGTATGTAAGAGCATCTCCGTCCACGTCCGTAGCGGCGTAGGTAAAGGTGATCGTACCATTATCTTCTGCAACCATCATACCGGCCATTTCGGCGGTAAAGACGGGCGCATCGTTAACGGCTGCTACAGTAACCGTAACGGTTGCTGGAGCGGAATCAACTGTACCATCGTTCGCTGTGTAAGTGAATGAATCGGTACCATTGTAGTTGGCATCTGGCGTGTAAGTGACTTTGTCACCATCCAACGCTGCCGTTCCATTTGTTGCGGCACCAATTGCGAAGGTAATTGCGTCACCGTCGCCATCAGTGGCAGTCAATGTTAACTCGCCTGAACCATCTTCATCAACGGCCATTGTCGCATCAGCGACAACAGGTACATCATTTACCGCGCCAACAGTTACGGTAACTGTTGCAGGAGCAGAGTCAACTGTTCCATCATTTGCTACGTAAGTAAATGTATCTGTTCCGTTGAAATCAGCATTGGGAGTATATGTTGCTGTTGCACCTGATATCGCGACAGTGCCATTGGAAGCCGCGCCAGCAGTATACGTTAGAGCATCACCGTCAACATCCGTCGCCACTAAAGCAACGTCAACGGCAGTGTCTTCTGCTGTTGATCCAGTTGCTGCAGTAGCTACTGGAGCATCATTAACAGCATTGATCGTAACTGTTACCGTAGCAGGAGCTGAGTCTACTGTTCCGTCATTCGCTGTATAAGTGAATGAATCGGTACCATTGTAGTTAGCATTCGGAGTGTAAGTAGCAGTCGTTCCTGCTACAACCACCGTACCATTCGTAGGCTGAGTGCCTAGGGCGAATGTTACAGCATCACCGTCCGCATCCGTTGCAGTAAAGGTTACCGCGACAGCATTATCCTCATCAGTAACGGCTCCGATACCTGCTGCGACTGGCGCATCATTTACCATTGCAACCGTAACCGTGATCGTAGCAGAAGCTGAGTCTACTGTTCCGTCATTCGCTGTGTAAGTGAATGTATCGGTACCATTGAAGCCAGCATTAGGAGTATACGTTGCTACTGCACCTACCAAGGTAACTGTACCATTGGTCGGCTGAGTTACGCTGAACGTAAGTGCATCACCGTCGATATCTGATCCTGTAAGAGTTTCAGCGATCGAAGCATTTTCGAGAGTCGAAATAGCTGAAGCAGCAACTGTTGGCGCATCGTTGACTGCAGTCACT
>DKOG01000118.1 GCA_002469915.1 Bacteroidetes bacterium UBA7368 | reverse complement strand
GCGGCGCGGGGGCGAAGGCCCCCGCGCCGCTTTCTATTTATTTAAATCTCATTGCCACAATGGGCCCTTCGTCCAGCGCAACCCACACGTACACTTACAGGGCTACTCTTGTGGCGGCTAGAAGCACTTCATGATCCAAGCGAATCCTGTAATTAGGATTTGTGTACTGAAATTGAATCATGCCTTCGACATCTATTATAAAAACGCTAGGAGCCGGAAGTAGGAGATAAAGGTCGTATCCCATTTCTACAATATCATCATTGATGGTCCGTAATCCAGCTAACTGTCGATTGCAGAAAGGACACCAACCACCTCGATAGAAAACAAGGATAGCTGGTGATTCCAGCGCGTCGGCATCAAACGAAAAAGTAGTTCAATTTGCCAACACAAGGTTGAAAGTCAAAACGACATCAGGCTTCGTAAGCAATGCTCCAAACATGGCTGTTGGCGGTTTTATACCATAGTCACGCATGTTCAAGGTGTAGGCTCCGCTAAACAAGACAGCCTCGTCTGCATCCGACCGAGTAAGAGCAACGATAACGCTCTGCGTCTGCCCAGCAAGTGACAAGTCTCCCGAAACGTTCCATACTCCCTCTTCCCCGGCTTCCGCACTGGTCTGCACAAAGGATATAGCTGGATGCTCATCAGCCTTGAGCGACCCGTACATCAAGCGATCCATAATGAGACTACGCCCGCTTTTCATGCCCTTCGTTTCGAAAGATACTTCCGAAGCTACCGGAGCTCCTTCTTCCAGGGTTACCGACCCAGTAAAGACGTGGGCTTCAACAGACCAATCCGATTTATTGGATTTACCATCAATCGTGATGGTAGACGTTTCGCTAATGGTAAACGTCTGAGCATTCGATGGAACTGCCGCCACAACAGCCAAAAAAAACAGAAAGTGTAGAGCTCGCTTCATATCGGTAGTAGTTTCTTCAAGTAGCGCTTTTATAGCCGCACAAAAGTCAGATACAGTAACCTACGGAACGGTCGTGGCAATTTAACTTCATCATTGTATCTTCACGACTCGTGATGATCAAATATTATCGTCGTACCACTACCGTTTTTTCAACGTGTCCGTCCGGAAATGAAAAATAAAAAGTTGAACACCGCAGATTCACGCCGAAGTTTTCTAAAGAAAAGTGCTTTGGCTGCGGGTGCAGTCGTTGCAGGCGTGAACGCAAAGGATTCCAAAAGCTCCCCTGCTCCGAGGATTAATAAGTTTTCCAATGCTCCAGCCCCCGGTACGGTGTTGGGAGCTGCAGATCGGCTAAATGTCGGTTTTGTAGGCGTTGGAGGACAAGGATTCACCCATGTCCGTGTCGCTACGAACGCAAATGGTGATTTTGAGCCTAATCATAATTACGATCTCAATTCCGTGGGGGTAGCAGGTTGCGACCTTTACCAAGGGAGAAGAGAGCGAGTCCACAGTCACCTCGATGGTGTCCGACAGGCTAGAAACCTAGGCGGTTACCAGGTTAAAACCTATAAAGATCATCGAGAGATGCTGGACGACAAAGACATCGACGTCATCTTTATTGGTACTGTCGATCACTGGCATTCCACTATTGCTATCGATGCTATGGATGCCGGAAAGCACGTCTATTGCGAAAAGCCGATGACCAGATATTTGGGCGAAGCCTTTGATGTCTATGACAAGGTCAAAGAAACGGGCATGAAGTTTCAGATCGGCTCTCAGTACTGCTCTGAAGCAAAATGGCACAAAGCCGCTGAACTCGTTCGCGCTGGGAAAATTGGGCCTGCGACCTTCGCTCAGAACTCCTACATGCGTAACTCTCCGGATGGAGAGTGGAACTACTACCAACTCGATGAAGGCGTTACACCAGAAACGATGGATTGGGAGCACTGGCTAGGTAAAGTTAGCAATCGTCCTTCCTTCAACCGGGAGCATTACCATCGCTGGAGAAAATACTACCGCTACTGCGCTGGTATCATGGGCGACCTACTAGCTCACATGATTCATCCCCTCATTATTGCCGCAGATGTCCACGAGCTTCCTAAGCGCGTTGTGGCCATCGGGAATAAGACGGTAACAGATATGTTCGTTGGTGCAGATGATCGCTCTGTGGACGATAACACGCAATTACTCGTTGAATTCCCGTCAGGACTCTGCATGCTTATTGCAGGCTCCACGGTAAACGAACAAGGCATTGGACAGGTCATTCGCGGTCATGAAGGCACGTTGTATTTCGGGGGAGGTTCAGTCGAACTTCGTCCAGAGCGTCCTTTTGCCGATCTGGTAGATCAGGAATCTTATGAGAACCTAGAGCCGGGCGTTTCTATTCCAGCTCATGTAGAAAACTTGTTCTCTGCAATTAGAAATGATCACGACACCAATGGAAATATTGATGTAGCGATCATCGCTCAGGCTATCATCTCAATGGCGGAAACATCCAATCGATTTGGTGAAGCCGTTTATCTCGACAAAGAAACACGCACCTTCCATACAGGTCGCGGAACGGTCATTCCGGTCCCAACCTATGGCACGTTCGATTTGTCCTAGTGTCACAGAACTATTTGTAGAGAAGGCGAGCGCCAGTGATCGAAGATCACTACCGGCGCTCGCCTTTCTTTTTTATGCCCACCTCCCCAACTCATACCGTCCGACTCGCTACCGATGCCATGGCCACTCGCTTCGAGCTCGTGCTAGTGGGAGATGATCCATCCCACCTTCGCGCTGCTGGAGAAGAGGCTATTCGAGAAATCGAACGCATTGCGACCCGTTTTTCATTTTATGACAAACGCAGTGAGCTATCCTCGCTTAATCGCCAGGCATCGATTGCGCCCCAACGGGTTACTGGAGACTTATTCGAGCTGCTCCAGATGTGTAGTCGAGTTCATGACCAAACAGCAGGAGCCTTTGACCCCACAATTGGCCCCTTAATGCGAACGTGGTCTTTCGCAGCGGAAAGCACCCTTCCGTCTAGAGAGGACATCCAAAAAGCGGTTTCAAGGGTGGGTTGGAAGCATGTTCGAATAAACACTTCAGACTACACTGTTTTCTTTGACCGCCCCGAAATTGCTATCGATCTCGGAGGTATTGCTAAAGGATGGGCGCTGGACGAAGCTGCCTCCCTTTTACAAGAAAACGGTGTCCATCGGGGACTGTTGCATGGAGGTACAAGCAGTGTGATAGCTTTAGGAAAACCGAGCGATGGTACCCATTGGAAAGTGGGTATCGACGATCCGTATGAAGAGGGCTGGTTTACGCAAGCTCATTTAAATAATGAATCTCTTTCGGTGTCTGCCATTCATGGAAAGTCACACGAAGTGCGTGGAATTGAATATGGACATGTTATAGACCCGACTACGGGAGAAGCGCGAACGGGGCCCATCGTGGCCTCTGTTCAGGGCAGTACGGCCGCATTTACTGATGCTTGGTCTACGGCATTAATTGCGATGGACCCAAGCAATCCATTTCAACTCTTTCCCGGTATTTCTCAAGCCGCTTCGTTTATTAAATCGGGCAAAAACTGGATTATCCGTAGCGGGAATTGGCCTGAATAGAAACATCCCTTTCATTCCCGCTTATCTTTGCATCTCATCATCATCAACTCCCTGTGCACGTGTCCAAAAACAAATTATCCCGACGCAATTTCCTTAAGAAGAGTACCCTTGGCACGTTGGCCGGATCCGTTGCTACAACAGGGGCAATGGCTTCTGGTCAACGTATTCCAGTCGAACAGTTTGTACGCTCTCAATTGGATGCTCCTGACGACCTGGTGGCCTGCGCCGTAATCGGGTTTGGCGCATGGGGTCGCGAGATTTCAAAGGCAATCGATGAGATTGAAGACACTGAACTCACCGCGATTTGCGACAATTTTCCACTCATGCTTCGCCGTGCTCAAAGAGCGCATCCCAATGCCCGTCGGGAGGCGGATTATCGAACGATTCTTGATGATGAATCGATCAAATCCATTTTTATCGCCACACCAACCCACCTCCACCGCGAAATAGCTATTGCTGCGTTGGAAGCAGGTAAACACGTGTATTGCGAGGTGCCTCTTGCGCACACGTTGGAAGATGCCCGTGCGATTGCGCAAGCTGCAGCTGCTCGCCCTGATCAGATTTTTCAGTGCGGACTACTTTATCGCACGGAGCCTCAGTATCGCTCCGTATTTGGATTTGTACGCAGCGGCGCGCTGGGACGCCCAGCCATGACCCGGTCGCAGTGGCATTACAAAGATTCTTGGCGTCGCACGTCCTCTTCGTCCCAGCGTGCAAATGATCTAAATTGGCGCTTGGATGATAACCTATCGCTAGGCCTTATTGGAGAGGTAGGAATTCAGCAAATTGACACCACAATCTGGATGCTGGGCGACTTGCCTACTTCCGTTTCCGGATTTGGAACGGTCGCTTTTTGGAAGGATGGCCGGGACGTAGCGGACACCGTTCAATCTATTCTCAAGTTTCCAGGCGGAGAACACATGATGTACGATGCCACGTTGGTGAGCGGGTTCGATGCCATGTATGATCTGCTCTACGGAAGTGATTCGACGATCATCCTGAGAGACAACAAAGCCTGGATGTTCAAAGAAGTGGACGCTCCCCAATTAGGATGGGAAGTTTATGCGCGTAAGGATCGGTTTTATAAGGAAACAGGTATTGCCCTGCTGGCCAATGCTACCAAATTAGAAGCCCTTGGACAGGATCCTACTGCGGATGATCCAAATGCAAAAGCTCCGATCTGGCACGCTATAAAAGCGTTTGCAGACAATTACAACTACGGGCCGTTTGAGCCTGTCGTCAATTACCAAATGGCGTACGAAGCTACCGTTATCGCTATCAAATCCAACGAGGCGATCAAAGAAGGTATCCGTATCGATTTTCTACCCGAATGGTTCGACATTAACGGCTAAGGCCAAAGACCCTCAGCGCGTTTTCGGTCGTGACGGCTTCCACCTCCTGGATGCTCAATCCTCGAACTTCAGCCAATTTTTCGGCCACCAACTTCATCCACGAGGGCTCATTTCGTTTGCCCCGGTTAGGCGCTGGAGCCAAAAACGGGGCATCCGTTTCGAGTACGATTCGGTCCATGGGCACACTAGACACGGCATCCGGGACGCCGCCATTCTTGAATGTCAGCGTCCCGCCTAGCCCAACGTGAAACCCCAAGTCCAAGACTGCTTTGGATACACTTTCTGGTCCCCCAAAACAGTGGAACACGCCCCTGATTTTATCTGGTGTAGATGAGGCCTCTTTTTCCTCACGAACAATTTGGATTAAGTCCGTTGATGCTTCTCGATCGTGGAAAACCAACGGCTTATCCACCTTGGCTGCCAGTCGAATATGGCGCCGTAAGAAGTCTTGCTGCTTCTCATCGAAGGTGCGGTCCCAGTAATAATCCAAGCCAGTTTCACCAATGGCAATAATGCGATCGTCTTGAGCCCACTCTTCAATCTTGTGAAAGTCTGCATCCTCGGCGTCTTTGACCTCGGAGGGATGCAAGGCAGCCATCACTTTCATCATGTCCCATCGCTCGGATAGTGATATGGCCTGTTCAATTGATGCCAAATCGATGGCGGGCAACAATATGTACCGTACACCGGCTTCTTCTGCCCGTTCAACCACAATTTCGAGATCTTCTTGAAATTGTTCCAGATAAAGGTGTGCATGCGTTTCAATCAGCATAATGGCTTGAAAGTCTTGAGTACCACTTTACTACGTGGTGAACTGATTCCGAAGGTCATTTTCGATGCTTGCGCAATACACACACTTGAGCGCACAATGATCCAATACAAGCCGAGGACCCTCCTTTTTATATCACTATTTATTGTGCTCTCTTCTACGTAAATACCTGTCGTGAAAACCGCCCGCCTCATATCACAGATTGTCTTGTTGCTAGCCGCCCTGTTAGCCTTGATCCCCGTATCACAGGCTGCCATGGACTGGTGGGAGGTCACACAGTATCGGGACGTAATCGGACTCAGCATCAAACCCGGGGCCCGAGGGTCAGACTGGGTGGTCTGGGAAGATGATGATGGTGTAATCACTGCTGAACACGTTTTCCCCAACGGCCCCGGATTTATTGGTGGAATTCGAGAGGGTGATCGCTTCTACATGCTCGATTACCAGCAGTTTTTTGATTCAGAAGATTTGAAAAACGCGATTTCTGGTATTAAACCAGGAGCTACGCGCAGCTTTTTAGTCGTGCGCGATGATCAGATATTGGATCTCCCCGTCACCATCGAGAGGCACCCTACCTTTCTATACCCACGCTCCTCAGGAGTGTGGCAGTTTGCGATGTGGGGATTTACTATCGGTGCCTTTTTCCACTTATTGGCTCTGTTCATTGCTGGACCATTGGCGCTGCATTCTAGACGAGCGCGGTTTGAAGTTTTGGTAATCGCTGTGTCGTCCCTTTGGATATTCGGGAATCTAGCCCGCCTTATTGCCATCCAACTGTTTGGCCCACCAATAATCGGCTCTGCGTATGATGGACTTTTTCAGGTACTTACCTTTATCGGACTCGTAGGCTGGTTGGGCTTTCCCGTAATGCTGGTTCGCAAGTTAGCTGATGATGCTAATTTGTTGTCCGGTCCGCTGGGCAAACTTCTGCCTCTTACCTATCTACCTCCTATTGTTCTTTCTTGTGCAGTCCTATGGGCCGCGCTACTTGGACATATTGGTCCTTTTACACTCGAGGACTTTCTTCTTCCCATTCTCTTTTATGCATCGGTCTTTATTGGTTCAGCAGCGGCCATTTCCTTCGGCCTCAGCTTTCTGGATACGTCCAAAAGCGGAAGGAGCACTATCCAGTGGGGACGTCTTGAAAGCGCGGTCATCTTTTCGTTCTCCCTGTTAGCTGGCCTTATCATCCTCGAGTTTGTTCCCTTGATGGCTGAAGTAAACGATCAGACTGCATCGTGGTTTATCGTTGCAGCCCAATTACTTGCAGTCGTTCCAGTGACGCTCTACAGTGTTGGAACATTACGCTATGGAAAGGTCAACGAAGTACTCAGTGGAGCTTTCGTGTACGTCCTCATCATCGGGTTAATCTTCTTCACATTTGTGGGCGGCCTCTCCTTAATGGACTTCGTTTTGGCAGCTACCGGAAACTCACGCATCGTTCTAGAAGGCATTTATGTAGTCATTCTCCTCGTCCTTTTCGAACGCGTGGCTCGAAAATTGCGTCTCTTTGCGTCTTCCTTTTTCGCATCTGAGCGTTTTAAGGCAAGGCAAGACTTGAGTCGTTTCAACGAAAAGCTGCCAGACATCATGGGCGAGAGCGCCCTGTCTGAGCAAGCCATTGAGGTTGTTGGTCGGGTTTTTGGTGCCCAGAGTGCCATCATATTTGTAAAAAGTCCGGCCGATGAAAGCTGGATTGTGAAACGATACCAACCTGAGGTGCCTTATTTCACTGAACAAATTTTTGAGGGTATATGGCAATACTTTGAGCACGCACCAACCATTTGGGCTCGCAATTCAGAACTAAACGAGCATCCCCTTCCTGTTGAAGGCAGGAAAATATTGCTCGAACACCAGGCGGCTTTGGCCATTCCTATTAAGGGAGAATCAGCCGCCATTGGGTTGATGATTCTGGGTCTGAAGGAGCACAAGCGTGCTGTGTACAATCTTGAGGACTTAGGTCTACTCAGGTCATTGGCGGGAAACTTGGCTTTAGCTATCAATCGGCTCATGCTCGTGGAGCGCGAAAAGAAACTAGCCACCGAAAGCACACAAGCACATCTTGTCGCATTGAGAGCGCAGATCAATCCACACTTCTTATTCAATGCTCTGAACACGCTGCTGGCGCTGATCGAAGAGAAACCACACGAAGCAGAGGCTGTCGTAGAACACCTTTCGGCCATCTTTAGACATACCTTGCAAACCGGTAGTAGAGCATTTGTAAAAATGGACGAGGAAGTTTCCCTTGTTGAACATTATTTAGCTATTGAGAAAGCGCGATTCGGCGAAAAATTGCAGGTAGAGTGCATTATCAGCGATGATGTACGCTCCATTCCCGTTCCCCCATTCGTGATTCAGACGGTCGTTGAAAACAGCATTAAGCACGGACTTGAGAAACGTCGTGCGGTAGGCTTACTCACCGTCTCTATCAGCCTACTGTCAAACGGTAATGCCGAAGTAACGGTAACGGACTCAGGCGTGGGAATACCTGAACTGTTTGGCCAAAAAACGGCGGACTTCGCAAAACAGTCTTTTTTCGGTATCGGACTCTCAAACGTTCACGACCGCTTGCGGCAGCTTTATGACGATGACAACCTAATGTTGATGGAGAGCGATCCTGAAACGGGTACGCGAGTTACGCTATACATTCCTCCCTCTCGAAACAGGTCGTTTGACACGGACTCTGGCGCCTGAACCACACCAAAACAAAGGAAGATGAGAATAGTTATTGCTGACGATGAGGCTCCCGCTAGGAAGCGACTTCAAAAGTTACTTGCCAACTCCACTTTCAAGGATGGTATCGACATCATTGGAGAGGCTGAAGACGGCGTCGAGGCTGTCGATTTTCTTTCCAAGAACAAGGCAGATGTCCTTTTTTTGGATATTCAGATGCCTGGTTATGACGGATTTGAGGTCTTAGACCGACTGCATCCGGACAATCGTCCAGTCGTCGTTTTTACTACGGCTTTTGATGAATATGCTATTCGTGCATTTGATGCCAATGCAGTGGATTATCTCCTGAAACCCATTCCAGCAGACCGGCTTGATGAAGCGTTAACCCGAGCTAGTAAATTGGTCTCAAAAAGGGAAGCTAATTCCGACCAAATGGCCCGCCTTTTAGATTGGGTAGACGCAAAAGCGATTGAAATTTCTGGAGAACCCACTTCCTCAGACGACTATCTCGAAAAACTATCCATCCCCTACCGAGATAGAATTCTCATCATCCCCATAGAGAACGTCATATCCATTGAGATAAATGAAGGCATCACACGCGTTTACATTTTGGAAGACGACCCGACGAGTCCTCGGCCACGAGTCAGACAGCACATTGTAAATTATACATTGGATCAACTCGGTGGCATGCTAGATCCGGCTGCATTCATGCGTATCCACCGATCTGCCATTATCCAATTCGGCCATATTAAAGAGTTGATTCCGTGGTTCAGTGGACGATATAAGCTCGTTCTGAGTGGTTCACACGAAGTCATTGCAAGCCGAGAACGATCTAAAACGCTCAAGGAACGTCTTAAGGTCTAACTACCGAACCACGGTAAACGGAATCGACTTGTGCGCGTGCCCTGATCGCACTACCATGAAATACGTACCTGGAGCAAACCTTCGTCCAGAATCATCTCGCAGTGTAAATGTGAATTGGAATAATCCAGGAGAGTAGGTCCCAGAACCCACATCTGGTGTAGCCAATCGCCTGCCCAGCACGTCATAGACTTCAAATAGCAATGAGGACGATCTTTCGATGTGACCCGATATTTGAAGTTTACGTTGGCTAGGATTCGGATATAACCCCATTCCGCTGATGGGTAATGCGCCATGCTTTTCGGTGCCGACGTTGGCGACTACCACCTCTGAAAGTGCGGTTTCTTGGCTCTCAAAACCCATGGGATCTACTCCAGTCACCGCGTAGAAATACCGTCCTGCCACCTCGAGAGCATCCGTGTCCACGAATTCTGGACTCCACGAGATAGCAATCAGATTCGCTGGATCGTTCGTCATGTCCCTTGAGTCGGGTATAAATGCATCAGAGCGCATTCTATACACCCCGAACCTATCGGCCTGTGTAAATCCCGTCAGTGGAGGATCCCAACGAATGAAGACCCCTGTTTCTGATTGGGTAGCTGTTAAATTCTCTGGAGTATCTGGAGGAAACGCACCTCTGTGCTGCATGTACGGAGTAAAAGCCTTTCCATTGAAAAAGGTTGTCCGCAGGGCATCTGATAATCCAAGGTTTGCGGCATTCGGCCGCAGATTACTTGCCCGAAAAAAAACGTTTCCCTGAATCCCCGAGGTAGCTCTACTATACTCAATTTGCCTTGGCACTTCGTCCGAGGCATATCTTGTGGACCACCCGTAGGTAGCTGCGTCTGCTCGATAAGCTGCTATGCCAGGATAGATGTGTTTTCCATTTGCCTGACTGGCCCACCAATCGGCAAGAAGACCGAAATCCTGCCCACCAGTAAACTTCCAGTACAACTGAGGCACCATATAGTCGAAGTTATCGTCCTGCAGCCAATCTAGTGGATCTGAATAAATCACATTGTAGGCATCTAGGCCGACAATGCCTTGTGGTACTCCATTTCGCCATATTCCGAACGGACTGATACCATATTTGATATCTGGGTCGATTGCTCGGATGGCGGCGCCTACACCGCGAACAAACTGGTTGATGTTGTCTCTGCGCCAATTTTCTTGGCTAAGGAAGCCGGCTCCGTAGGTAGCGAATGTGGACTGGTCCTCCATTCCTATCTGATACGATGGATAGGGGTAGAAATAGTCATCAAAGTGTATCCCGTCTACGTCGTAGCGTGTTACCACATCCTCTACAACGGCACTGATGTACTCTCTGACTTCGGGTATACCGGGATTCAAAATTTTAACTACGGTGTCCTCCAGATTTGAATCACTTCCTTTATAGCGTACATCAAGAATCAAATCCGGCCGCGTGTTCACAATGTGATTCGAGCTCAGGCCCCAAGGCCCCAGCGAACTCATTGCTCTAAATGGGTTCATCCAAGCATGTAGTTCCATACCCCGTTCGTGTGCAAGGTCGATGGCTAATTCCAGCGGGTCGTAGTACGGGTCGGGACGCAGGCCCATCGTTCCCGTTAGCATGCGAGAAGCGGGTTCGATCAACGAGAAATACAACGCATCCGCTTCAGATCGTATTTGAAAAAAAACAGCATTTATTCCTGCTGACTCTAAGTCATCAAAAATGGATGTTAAAGAGGATATTTGTTGAGCAGAAGAATGGGATGTATTGGGCCAATCAAGACCGTAAACGGTGGTAATCCAAGCACCCCGCATTTCATGTTTAGGCGCTTGAGCCGACGCCCCACCAGCGATTAAACTAATTAATACAATCGATTGACCTAAAAAACGTAAAACTTTGTGGCGCAATAGTATATACCCCTGTTGTTTCGTTGCTTCCTATTTAATAAAATGCCTGTTCAATCGAAAAAAAAATCGGATTGCTCGCCCACCCCTCAGGTTTACACTCAATTCGGTCATTTCGATCAAAACTCACACTTTTGGAGGCACTATGCGCAGAGTTACCAATTTTTTTCTGGCCTTAACCTTCCTTTTCGTTGGAAGCGCTTTCGGGCAGAGTACTGATTATTCGTTCATTTCGGAGCGATCTCCGGATCCTCAATCGCCCTACCCGGCCCTTCATTCTGGTACGCGTACCGTAGCTGGCCCTTATGATCTTGACGGTGATGGCAAACAGGAAGTCCTAGTTTCAGACTATACAGGCGGTAGCCGAGTGCACGTCCTGGAAGTAGTCGGTCCTGATACTTGGGAGCACGTCTATTCGACCCCGTGGTTAGATGACACGGCATCAACAAACAATGGCCGCGTCATCGCTGGTGGTGATATGGACGGCGACGGCAAGGGAGAGATTTACTTCTTCTCTGGCTATAGCTTTGTTGAAGGTTCACCATACCCCGTTGGACTGTATGCATTTGAGCATACCGGAGTTGACAACGACTACGGAACGGCTCCAACTACCATTTACCAGATGGGTGACGATCAGCCAAATCGGTGGCGTCAGGAGCAGATTGTCATTCAGGACTTCGACAATGATGGAAAGAATGAAATGATGTTCGGAAACAATGGAAATAACGCTGGTGATAACTGGTGGATTATTTCTGTTGATGGCGACATCGGTTCCGGTTTCGAGACATGGACCAACGAAGCCTACATCAACTCCAGAAGTCAACCTTGGGATGATATCGATCGTGGTGGAGGCTCACCTTATGGCTCAGTTGCTGCTGACCTTGATGGAAACGGTATCAACGAGCTGGTTCTGGGTTCATGGAACAACTTCAATATCACCCTCGGGCAGGCAACGGCTCCTGATACCTATTTCTGGCCAGATGGTGCACAAGGACCACATTGGGCTCACCTAAATGATTCTCGTGATACCGTGCCTCTCTTCGGTCTAGATGTCATTGATATTGACCAGAATGGCGACGATGAAGTATTTGGAGCTGAGTATCCTACTGGAAACGTCTTCGTCATTAACTACGAAGCTGGAGAGAACGTATTTGCCATCACTCCGGATAACTACTCTGTGGCACTTGAAGGATTCTCTTCACTGGGTTTGACAGCAGGTGATCTGGATGGAGATGGAAATATTGACCTGATTGGATCCGGTGCTGCGTACTCAAGCGGTCAGTACGAACAGGATTTGGCTCCTAACTGGGTTAACATTGTTGAATTCATCGGTACCAACCCAGAGGATCCGACTCACTATTCTGACGTCGTCAATGTATTCTTTCCAAACGATAGAACGGATGCATTCGATCTTATCACTCAGGATTCAGCAGGAGTGCTCACAACATTCCGCTCTCAAGCAGACAACGGCCCTCAGTTTGCTTCGAAATTTGCCTTCTTGGGCGATGTCGATGATGATGGTCAAAACGAAGTTGCCCTTGGTTTCCAGGGACAAAGCGATTCGCTTCGCACGTTTACTACCGTATTCAATCCGGCTGATAGTACCTACGTCAAGGACGAATCGACTGAGGTTACCGTAGCGAATCCAGTTCGTGTGTTCATGCGCATCCTGTCTGCAGGAGCCGTTGGTATTTCTATTGAAGACGAGCGCGTAATTATCCCTACAGATTACAAACTCGAGCAGAACTACCCGAATCCATTCAACCCAACGACAAGCATTCGTTTCGAGTTGCCTCGCGACAAAGCAGTCTCTTTGACGATCTTTGATGTCTCAGGGAGAATTGTCAAAACGTTGGTGGATAATCAGCAGATGGCTGAAGGTGCTCACGAAATGCAGTGGGATGGCACCAATGATGCCGGCGCCTCTGTAGCGAGTGGCACGTATCTGTATCGTCTCTCTTTTGGCAACTTTGCCCATACGAAGACGATGGTATTGCTGAAGTAAGAGCTCTTACTTTGACTCATGGGGAGGCCCTTCGAGGGCCTCCCCATTTTTTTCGGTTCTATTTCTGAACCATGTGACCAGGCCCAATTTGGACGCCTGAGACCCCTAAACGCACGAATCATGCGAAGAATAAGCACTCTTTTCGCTCTTCTTTTTCTCCTTGGGACTCATTTAGCCTTCGCTCAAGGAAAAATTGCCGGTCGAGTGACCGACTCAGGTAACGGTGAAGGACTCATAGGAGTGAATGTCGTAATTGACGGTACCACTCAGGGAACGACAACCGATGTAGACGGCAATTACATCATCCTGAACGTACGCCCGGGAGACTATGCGCTGCGTTTTTCCTACATCGGATTTTCTACTCAAATCATTTCAGGTATTCGGGTCTCTACCAGTCAGACGACTCGTTACGACCTCGAGATGTCAGAGGAAATCATTCAAGGACAGGAGATTATCGTTCAAGCAGAGCGCCCGATGGTCCAGAAGGACCTTACTTCCTCAAGAAAAACGGTCCTTGCTGAAGAAATAGACGCGCTACCCGTTGAAGGATTCTTCGGAGTCCTTGTAACGCAAGCTGGTGTAAACCAGGGGCCGGGCGGTGAGATTCATATTCGAGGTGGCCGAAGTAATGAAATTTCCTATCTCGTTGACGGCATGTCTGTGGGCAATCCCTTCGATACAAATGGATTGGCCACAAGCGTGGCAGCGGATGCCATCCAAGAAATGACCGTGATTTCCGGTGCATTTAATGCTGAGTATGGTAAGGCCATGTCAGGTATCGTCAACTTGGTGACAAAAGAAGGAGCGGATAAGATCAAAGGCTCTCTCAGCTTTTACGGAGGGGATAACGTCACCAAGCATAGTAACGTGTTTGGAGATCCTACTTCGCCGAGCGACTTGAGTATGAATGTTTTTACGGGTGAAGGAACGCTTTCTGGAAGTCTTCCTTTCGCCAAGGGAATCAAGTTTTTTCTTTCAGGCCGATATGACCGAAATGAAGGCACGATTTTCGGCAAAAACCTACATCTCCCTTCTGACTCAGCCAACTTTAACGGAGATCCTGGCCTCCAGGAAGTGATTGAAGAGTTCATTCCTGGTTATGGTGGTCCTTTGTGGTACTACGAAATCCACGGAAAGCCGTGGTATGAATATGGAGAGGGCGATCCTATCCCGGGAAAATCTGTCGCCTTGAACCCACGTGAAAGTGGAAATTTCATTGCAAAGCTTAGCATGAAGCCGTTTTCAGGATCCAAGCTGGAATACTCGTTCATGATGGATGGTGCAAAACGCAAGTCCTACAGCTTTGCCTACAAATATAATCCCGATGGCACGTTAAGTACCCGTGATCGCTCGTATAACAACAGCCTCCATTGGACCCAAACATTAAGTGACCGGTCATTTTACACGGTAAAAGCATCCCTTGCCTCAAACGTGGCAAAGACGTTTTTGTACGAAAACCCGCTTGATCCTCGATATGTGTCCACTGGAAATATCATCGGCTTCCCGGGAAACCAATTCGTTTTTGGCGGAAATCAAAAAGGGCACGTCTACGAATCCTCAAATTCATTGCGTATCAAAGCTGACTTAACGAAGCAGATGGGCATTATTCATGAGGCTAAGATCGGAATCGAACTGAACCAACATTGGCTCGATCGTCAAAACTTTGTTGTCTTGTATGATGGCGACAATTATCCGGAACCAGAGGTCCCGGACGTGGACACACCAACGCATGACCGCTACGATAATCAGACCGTAATGGAGTTCAGTGCTTATGCACAGGACAAGTTGGAATTTGATGACTTCATTATAAACGCCGGTCTTCGCTTTGAGCGATTCGACCCTAATGGAACATACTTTCCGAACTTGCTGGAGCCTCCAGTCCACGAAGGGGACTATACAGAATCACAACTCGAGGCCGATGCTACATTGGTTCTTATGCCGCGACTTGGCGTCTCCTTCCCTATCACGGACACTGGAATCATCCATTTCTCCTACGGACATTTCGCCCAGATGCCCCGTCTTAGAAATCTCTATCTAAATCCGGAGTTTGAATTCGGAGTGGGTGGCACGCCGACGTTTGGAAACACGAATATGCGTCCAGAACGGACGGTTCAGTACGAAATTGGCCTCCAGCAAGCGCTTTCTGGGACACTCGCATTTGACATCACCGGTTTCTTTAAAGACATCCGCGATTATCTAGCACTTCAGACCATTCGGTTTAGCTCCATCGCTGGTGAGGATGTTTACAACATCTATTTAAATAGAGATTATGCCAACGTGAAGGGTGTTACCTTCGCTCTTTCAAAAAGAAGGAGTCCGGGCGGAATACTTTCTGCCAATGTGGACTACACCTTTCAGATTGCGGAGGGTAATAACAATCAGACAAATGCCTTCTTCTACAATCATTTGTCTGGTCGGGAAAATGAATTGGAGCTGATTCCGCTTGGTTTTGATCAGCGACACATTCTATCCGCGACGGTTACCCTCACACAGCCCGGCAAATGGGGTGCTTCGTTCATCTCCTCCTACTCAACCGGTTATCCCTACACGCCTCAGTTGTTTGATCAGAAGATTGACCAGCTTCCCAATCAGGAGCGTAAGCCAGGAAGGACCAAGTTGGATATGCACATATACAGAGATATTCCCATGAAAGGCGATTCTCACCTTCGACTCTTCGCGAAAGTGTTCAATCTCCTCGACAAACTCAATGAAAACTCTGTTTTCAGTGACACCGGACGTGCGACCTATTCCTTGAATGAACAACGTGGGATTCATGCTTCTTGGCGATCGGCTTATGATCTGCCAGGGATTCAGAATTTGGATGAGTACAATACTCGCCCCCACTATTACAGCTCACCTCGCGAGGTGAGAATTGGAGCCACTTTATCATTCTAAAACCCATGCTCCAAAACACCATTTTCACACTTTCAGACAGCAGTCGAATGAAATCATTCGCCCTATTCGTCCTCATCGCATTTATCGCATTACCGGTCGCTTCTCAGGATCGGGAACGAGGATGGAGTTACAAGCAACAAGGTCGTTGGTTAGATACACAGGCTTCAATGAAAGGAGGCGCTGCTGCATCAGACTGTTTTATAGATCAAACGACCCGTCGGGAAGCCATTCTAAATGGCAATAGGATCACGGCTCAGATTCTCAATTTTGGTTCCATCTCGTCTCCGGGCAATACCCTGACAGACATCGTTTGGAACGGTTTGGGATATGGATACGAATTTGGACCCTTTGTGGCCGCTGAAGTGATTGACATAGGTCACAAAGACCCAAAAAGTGTTCTCAAAAGGGATGAAAACGGTCAACAGGTATTTGATGATCAAGGCAACCCGGTCTGGGTTATGCATATCGTCTCCGATGGTATCGTTTCGAATGGAGCGGAAGTGTCTCCTGATCTTTCCGAGAGATGGGGCTGGCAGCCTATTCCTTGTGCACAACCGGTAGGTAATTTTGATGGAATAGAAGTCGTTGAAGCTACTTCAGATCAGATTCCCACCTCAGACGCTGAGGATAAGGACTTAGATGGCAAACCCGACTCTTGGCCCGATTCATGGTTCAACCCGAACCTCAAAGAGTACGTATGGCCAGGAGCGTTGCAGCAAGGCGCTTCAAACGCAGATAAGGAAGCCCTCTACTTCATGAATGACTATTCCAACAAGGAATTTCATTACTACCCATTCAACGGTGACTCCACCAAAAAAGGACTGGGGTTAGAAACCGAAGTTCGTTTATACCAGTGGGCCAACCCGCTTGCTGAAGATGCCATCTTCCTTGTTTACAAGATTTCGAATAAGAGTGACAAAGATCTCGATAAGGTCACGTTTGGAATGTGGGGCGATCCCCATGTTGGTGGTCCGGGAGACTGGCAGGATGATCGCGCATTCTTCGATGAGCAACGAAACATGGTATTTGCTTGGGACGACAATCAAATCTCTGACGTCCCAGGCCGTACACCGGGGTATTTCGGGTATAAATTCCTGGAAAGCCCGGGTCTCGGGAATGAGAGGATCAATGGCGTATTCTACGCTGGAGACGGCATCGATAATGACAACGATGGAATGATCGATGAAAGTTGGACCGACGGCATCGACAACGATAACGATTGGAACGCTGATAGAGATGATTTAGGAATTGATGGAATCCCAGGTACTGGTGATCCAGGAGAAGGCGATGGGATTCCCACTGCTGGCGATCAATATGACATCACGAAGCCAGGCGAACCGAATTTCGAGTTCACGGACATTGATGAATCCGACATGATTGGCCTCACCTCCTTTTCCTCACCGTTCTTTTCTGGATCTAATATCCGCGACGATGAACGTGTTTGGGATTGGGTAACTCCTGGCCGTTTTGATGAAGTC
>DKOG01000132.1 GCA_002469915.1 Bacteroidetes bacterium UBA7368 | reverse complement strand
CCTCTTCCTTTGATGTTTGAGTCCCAGAACTCCATCCATTCTGGTCCTTTTTCTGTGAGGCGTTCCCAGTCTACATCCATAGCACGAATCTGAGCCTCGCGCATCCAAGTCGGAATAGCTTCCGGATCGAGATCTGTTCGGGCAGGGATACGGTAATAAACGTCCGCCTGATGCTGTAGGGCCTCGGCAGTGGTTACAAACTCATAAAACTGCTTGGCGAGTTCTGGCTGAGGAGCATTGGCCACCAGGGCGATAGCGTCATTCAGTACCGGCGTGCCTGATGACGGAAGGGAGAATCCAAAGGGATACCCATTAGATTCAGTTTGAATGTAGGTATCAGGCATATTCCACATTGAAATCTGTCCCTCCTCGCGAGCAATCTTGAGATATAGCTGCGTAGGGTCGGCTGCGTACGTTTTTGTATTCATATCCAAACGTGCAAGCCATTCGTATCCTTTTTCAACAGACTCCTGACGCATTATGAGCGCTCCCCAAATAGTGCGCATTGTGGAGCTAGCCAAGGGATAACGAATAATGATTTTGTCATTCCATTCCGGCTGAAGTAGATCGTCCCAATCCATCGGAGGCGCAGACACCGTTCGGGAATTAAACATGATCACCTCAGGAGTGAGATAGGTGGCATACCAAAACTGATCTTGGCTGAAGGTACCCTCAGGCATTGCGTTACTCCATGAAGGGAGATAGGGCGCAAGTAATCCTTCTGCAGCAGCTCGATTGAAGGTTGGACCATCGCCACCCCACCAGATACTGGCTGCAGGATTGGCCTTCTCTGTTCGAATTCGATCATACGCATCTTGTCCGCCCATGTCGATCCATTGCACATTTACTTCCGGGTGTGCTGCTTCGAATAAGGATTCGTATTCGGTCAGCATCTCCTTGCCATGGGGAGAATACACGACCAATGGAGTGCGGTCATCGGATGCGCATCCGCCAAGGACAAAGGCACAAAGGGCGATAATAAAAGTGCGTTTCATGAGGGAATCGGTTCTATTGGATGGCGTGAGCATTGCGGTTTTATCCGATGCGCTGTAATCGGGCAAAGCGTAGAATCAGCTTTTTCTGGCCGGCGTCCTTAAAGAAAACGATTGCCTTGGTTTGTGCGCCGTTGCCTTCCATGGAAAGTACTTTGCCTTCACCAAAGAGGTGGTGTTCGACGGTCATACCTGGAGCGATGGCAGTGCTTTCCTCTTCATCGTAAACAACTCTTCGTTCTTTGGACGTTGGAGCTTTGGGTTTCTGCGTGGACTCCCGCAGGTTTTTCCGATAATAAAACGGATCTACTTTGTCGTAAGACGCTCCACTCGTTTTGCTCTTGAATCGGTCCGTGTTGGGATCAAAGACTTGGCCGGTTTCCGTACGGACCACAGAGGGGTCGATCTCTTCATAAAAACGACTACGCACCATGGGCTGCTGTTCGCCAAACCGAAATCGACTCCGTGCATTGGATAGAAACAGCAGTGTCTTAGCGCGAGTGGCACCTACATAAAACAGGCGCCTCTCTTCCTCAAGTTCTTTGGGGTCCTGAGCAGCCATCGCAAGTGGAAATAGTCCTTCTTCCAGCCCTGTCAGGAAAACGACCGGGAATTCGAGGCCTTTAGAGGCATGCAGCGTCATGAGAGTGACTCTATTGTCGCTGTCTTTCGTTTCGTCTGCATCTGTCAAGAGAGAAATTTCTTGCAGGAATGCACTGAGCGTAGCATCGTCTCCTTTATCCTGAGTGAACTCAGCGATGGCGTTGAGCAACTCTTGTACATTCTCCCAACGTACAAGATTTTCTGGCGTGTTTTCTTTGCGCAGGTCATCGAGTAGCCCGGATTCTTTGATGAGCGCACGAGAAATGTCCGCAGCAGAGTCCGTTGCAGCCAATTCCCGGTATTTATTCAGAAGGTCCCTAAATACCGATACGGCATTCACTGCGCGAGCCGTCAGTCCCGTTTCTTGTACGCGCTCCATTCCTTCCCAAGCACCAATTTGATGGGCTGCAGCGTAACTCCAGAGGGTACTCTGCGTTTTCGCACCGATCCCACGAACCGGCAGATTGATGACGCGACGCAGACTGGCGAGGTCATTGGGGTTCACAAGTAGGCGTAGATAAGCAAGTGCGTCCTTGATTTCGCGTCGTTGGTAAAACGAAACGCCTCCGACAACACGATAGGGGATACCGCCACGGCGAAGCGCGTCCTCAAGAGATCGAGATTGCGCATTCGTACGATAGAGGACCGCAAAATCTTTGTTCAAATGCCCCAGTCGTACTTGAACGTCGCGGATACGACGCTCCACCTTTTGGGCTTCATCTCTTTCCGAAATGGATTCCAGAGAGATGACAGGGTCACCCTCATCAT
Source organism: Bacteroidetes bacterium UBA7368 (assembly GCA_002469915.1). Taxonomy (GTDB): domain Bacteria; phylum Bacteroidota; class Rhodothermia; order Rhodothermales; family UBA10348; genus UBA10348. The sequence continues at coordinate 13,344 of DKOG01000132.1, read as the reverse complement.
TATCGGTCCAGAGGTTTTTCTCTATTTGGTCCCGATTATTCTTGATGATGGAATCAGCAAAACGGACAATACGCTGGGACGATCTATAATTTTGCTCCAGTCGAATGGTTTGGGCATTCGGGTAATCCCGCTGGAAGGACAAAATGTTTGTAATATCTGCACCTCGGAAGGCATAGATGCTTTGTGCGTCGTCTCCGACGACGCACAAGTTGCGATGCTTTTTAGCCAGCATTCGAGCCAATAGGTACTGCGCTTTATTGGTATCCTGATACTCGTCGATATGAATGAACTTCCATCTCTCCTGATACTTTTCCAGGATATCCGGGTGGTTATCGAAAAGCTGAATGGGCTTGAGGAGTAGATCGTCAAAGTCCATCGCATTCGATGACCTTAACGCATCCTGATACGGCTGATACAGTTCAGCAGCTCGCACCTGAACCGGAGATACGGCCAGCTGGGCGTATTCCGCGGGGGACACCATTTTATTCTTTGCGCCCGATATAATGTGGTGCACTGCACGGGGTTTGAATTCGGTGGTATCGATTCCAAACCGATTCATGAGATCCCGAAGCAGGCGCTGACTGTCATCTGAGTCATAGATGGTGAAGTCGGAAGTGTATCCGATATGCTCACCTTCTACGCGAAGCATGCGCGCAAACATCGAATGAAACGTCCCAATGGCCATTCCTTTGCCTGTTTCCTCTCCAACGAGTTCAAGTACTCGTTCCCGCATCTCACGTGCGGCCTTATTGGTAAAGGTTATGGCCAGAATCTGCCAAGGTCGCGCCGTATTGCTCGAAATCAAGTAGGCGATTCGATGCGTAAGTGTCCGGGTTTTGCCTGAACCGGGACCAGCTACAATGAGCACGGCCCCTTCCAATGCCTCTACCGCTTCTCGCTGAACCTCATTGAGACCCTTAAGAATATCAGTTGGTGAGACCTTGTGAGCGGGAGCGTTTGAGTCAGGAAGAAGCGTGAATTGAGTCATCAATCAAAGGAAAAAAGGCTCTAGATGGTGCCAATCGGAGTAGAGGTCGAAGATAGGACACCTGAATCACGCCTGAAAGAAACTCTTGGCTTCCTGTTCCGATTCCTTCGTGTATATTCCACCCCTTAACGATTATTCACGAGCACTATGAGCATTATCGCACTTGGGCGTGGCCTTTTGGGCCTGGCCGTAATTTTGGGCTTAGCCTATTTGGCATCCAACAACAAGAGCCGGATCAGTTGGCGTATGGTTGGATCCGCACTAGGACTGCAGGTCCTTTTGGCCGTCTTCCTTCTGAAAGGTGCGGTCATGGGAGCATGGTTTTCGCCTCTTGGCTGGCCAAAAGCGTTCTTTTCATGGGTCAGTGGCTTCTTTGTACTCGTTCTGAATTTTACGACATCAGGGGCTGAGTTTATTTTTGGTGACTTGGCAAAGCCACCCGGAGTAGAAGGAAGTATGGGCATGTTTTTTGCCTTCCAGGTGCTTCCCACCATCATATTTTTTGGGTCCCTCATGGGTGTAATGTATCACCTTGGCGTCATGCAAAAGATTGTGCAAGGGATGGCGGTCGTCATGGCCAAGCTTCTGGGAACGAGTGGGGCTGAGTCACTTTCTGTGACAGCCAACATTTTCGTAGGTCAGACAGAAGCACCATTGGTTATTCGGCCCTACCTCGGAAAAATGACGATGTCCGAATTGATGGCTGTGATGACAGGAGGTATGGCAACCATCGCAGGAGGTGTGATGGCGGCCTACATTCAAATACTAGGAGATCCATATGCTCAGGCGATGGGCGTTTCCCTAGACGCAGGACGATTGCTCTTTGCCGAACAGTTATTAGGCGCCAGCATCATGGCTGCGCCAGCGGCCCTACTGCTCGCGAAAATGCTGATTCCTGAGGTAGATGCCCCAGCGACGAAGGGAGCTGTTCAAATTGAAGTAGAACAGAAGTCAGCCAACGTTATCGATGCCGCCGCTTCAGGAGCTTCAGACGGATTAAAGCTGGCCTTGAATGTGGGCGCCATGCTATTAGCCTTTCTAGCGTTGATCGCCATGGTGAACTACATCATCGGATACGGTGCAGGTTTCTTTGGAGCGTCACTTACCCTAGAGCAACTCCTAGGATGGGGACTATCGCCTTTGGCCTGGCTCATCGGAATTCCTACGGTAGATATTGTCAGCTTCGGATCTCTGTTGGGGACGAAAATTATTGCGAACGAATTTGTGGCCTATCTGAATCTCGCCGGAGCAATAGGAACGGGGGCGCTTCATCCGAAGACAATTATAATGGCCACATTCGCCCTGTGTGGATTCGCCAACTTGTCTTCCATAGCGATACAGATCGGCGGTATTGGTCCGCTCGCCCCAGAACGAACATCAGACTTGGCTAAACTCGGGGTTCGTGCCGTGTTGGCTGGTACTTTTGCCAATTTGATGACGGCGACTATTGCCGGTATTCTTTTGGGTTGAGAATGAAAAAAATGTCCTTGTTGGTTTTCATGTGCGCCGCTCTAGCGGAAGCGGCGCCAGCTCATGCACAATTGGTGGTGAACGGGTACACCAATCACCAAATTCACGGCTGGGATGTGCTTGTCAATGATGATGCACAATCCAATCATTCCGTTGGGACGAACAGAGCTGTTGCATACCTCACGGACCGTCTTTACCTCTTAGAGGGGCTTAGTCTTCAACCAGCCATTTTAGACTCGCTGCGCTCCATTCCTATTTTTATGGAATGGGAAAAGCGTTCCAATGGGGCTGCGGAATACCATTCCAGTCTAGACTGGTTGCTTCTCAATGGGTACATCCCAGAAAAGGAGAAAGCTGTTGAAATCAGTAACATGAACAACTTTGTGTCTTGGTCTCAGCAGAATCAGCCCTGGATGATCTTGCATGAGATGGCTCACGGATATCATGACAGGATCTTTGGATTTGGTGATGCAACCATATACGATACCTTTTTAAACGCAAAAAATGGGTCTTTGTATCGATTTGTACTGTACAATCCTGGAAACGGGGCTCCCACCTTTATTGTGAACGAGGCCTATGCCTTGACGAATCAAATGGAGTATTTCGCAGAGATCACAGAGGCGTATCTGGGTCAGAACGATTTTTATCCGTTTGAAAGAAGCGAGTTGGAATCGTACGACCCTGTTGGGTTTGCGCTGGTTGCGTCCATTTGGTTTCAAACGAACTCAACGGATATCGAACCTGCCTTTCCTGAACAAAAACTTCTGGATCCTGTGTATCCCAATCCGACATCCGGGGTAGTTTGGGCAAATGGATGGCAAGACGCAGTCTCCATTCGCGTTTTGGACGTAATGGGACGTACCGTTATGGACCTCACTGGAAAAGCTTCTCGATACGAAATTAACCTGTCTGATCAACCAGCGGGTCTCTACCTTATACGGTTAGAAATGGAGCCAGGCACTATTCAAACTCAAACGGTGCTGAAGACTTATTGAGGGCCAAATCGCACCTTCATGCGCACCCAGGAGGGAATGGCATTGGATTTTCCGCCCTTTAGCAGATAAGCAGGCTGCCAGCGCATTTCCGTAATGGCCAGCATGGCAATTCTATCCAGCGTCGGATGGAGGCCTTCTATCTTGTTAAGAGCAACGGGTACTCCTTCTTTGTTCAAGGCGACCTGAAGAAAGACTTTTCCTGAAAGTTGCTGCTCTTTGAGCGAATCGGGCACGACAACTGGGATGTCTCGACCCAGCTTGGTAAGTGTTCTAGGAGAACGGAAATGGCGCGCTAGCACTCTGTACGCTTCACGCTGGTGCTTTTTGATGAGCGGCTGAACGTCACCTTCTAGGTTCAGTCCTTCCATTTTGGGCAGTACAAACTTGTCGAAAAGGGAGTCTACCACTTCGGGCTGATTGCGGAATAATTCGATCAGACTCTCCTTTACATACTGATTGAATTTGCGCTGAGCCAAGTCGCTGTCTTTCACAGATCGACCATCTAAAGAAGCGGACAGTAGATGACTTCCAGGGACACCCATCTCGTCCATCGTCTCAAGTGGCCGGTATGCACCGGTCGTATCGGCTCCGATTTGCCACCAAAAAATAGAGTTACCATCCCATCCCCTAGGAATAGAAAGAGGCTCTTCTTGAGCGGCTTGGCATCCAACGATAAGCAGGATGGGAAGAAGTAAGGCTAAATGTGCCTTGCGAAATTGCATGCGATACAGCTTATGATTAGCGTGATATGGACCCTTAACCGGTTAAAAAGTTGCATTTATTGTACTTATGGCACCCAAAATGAAAATCAGACCAGCGTTAGACTATGATGCAGCTGCGCTAACTTCTTTGGTGCGCAGATCAAAAGGCTAGACGTCGCTTCGGGTGCTTTCTGATTCTTTTGCTCAGGAATTCTACGAAAAAATGGGTGTGATCAAGATGGGCGACTCCGTGGCCTCTGTCACAGGTGGGTAGCGAAGTCTACCTTTTCTGAATTTGTCTACTTCCCCGTAACGAGACGCACAAAATGTTTGCGGCGATCCATAGCCACCACTTTAACTTCGCTTCCAACAGAGATGAAATCACCTTCCGTAACGACCTCGATGCGCTCTCCCTCAATCTCGATGATACCCGTTGGGCGTAGAGGGGTTATGGCGATGCCCATTTTCCCGAGGTAGCTGGCCCGATGCTCGCTTTCACGGGCAATCAGCCTTTCATCTTTTTTCAGGTTGGCAGACAGAATGAAGCGATTCCAAGCGCCAGATTTCCAAAGCCACCAAAAAGCACTTCCCGTTGTGATAGTTGCTCCTGCCATGGCCATGACTCCCGCGAGAAATCCGATCTGAACAAACGCTGTAAAGATGGCGAACAGCATCATTAAGGCGCCCAGAATACCCACGACATTCATTCCTGGAATCAAGTAAACTTCAGCAACGATAAATGCCGCGCCTAGCAGAATCAGAATAATGGGAAGCAAGAGTTCCAAAATAGCTCCGGGAAATGAGCGGTTGACCGTACTCAGGAGTTTACGGCATTAAGATCAAAGGTTACAGTAGCGGCCCGGCTGCGACTAGTACAGAATAGGTTAACTGGGAATCTGTGGAACGGCTTTAACACGCACGGTTGATCCGTTTACGGTCATCACCTCGATGGGCGTTCCCTTTTCGATATACTCTCCAGATGTTACTACATCTACTCTACTTCCATCAATCGTTGCCGCCCCTGCTGGCCGTAGAGAGGTAGCAGCAATACCATGGCGCCCAACATATTCAGAATGGGTAGTCGCAGATGTATAACCGGCCGCACTACCTAAGTCTGGCTGTAAGACTAAGCGATTGAAATGTTGTGTTTTAGGTAGGTACCGAGCAAGCGAAGCCAACATGACGATAAACATGACCATCGTAGAAGCGAGTGTCGTCACTGCGCTGGTGATGGCTGGCCCGGAAGGGAAGTTAAATCCAATATTTCCGATCAATGACGCTCCCATTGCCAAAACGACTAAAATGAGTCCACTAATCCCAGCGATTCCAAATCCTGGTATCACAAAGATCTCCAGCATTAGTAGGATGATTCCCAGGCCAAAGACGAGGATTTCCCAGCTTTCAACCAAGCCCATCATGTAGTGAGGACCAAAGAAAATAGCAGCGCCAAATGCGGCAATGATACCTGGAAATCCGACTCCGGGAGTTTGAAGTTCAAAATACAGGCCGCCCATCATCATGAGCATGAGGATGGACTGTACCACGGGTGAGCCAAAGAAGCGCAGCATTTGTTCAATGCCCTTGACTTCATGGGCCACTTGCTCTATTTCAGCGGCTCCCAATTCGGATAATAACTCGTCTATGGACGTTAGTTCGGCATCTGCGACCCCCAGCTTCACAGCCTCTGTGGTAGAGAGGGTGAGCACCTGTCCTGCTTCGCTGACCCCTTTGACTTCTAATTCTTGATCTACCATCGCTTCTGCGATTTGAGGGTCACGCCCATTTGCCTCAGCCGTTGCACGCATGAGGCCGCGCATGTAGCTCTGATACTTGTCAGGTGCGGCTTCGCCACCCACTCCTTCTACTACGGTAGCGGCGCCAATGGATGCGCCTGGCACCATAATAATGCGATCTGCAGCATAGGAAATAAGGGCGCCGGCGGAGGCCGCGTTCTTATCGATGAAGGCGACGGTTGGGATAGTCGCATTCAGAATGGTTTTCCGGATTTGATCTGCCGCGTCTACAAGGCCTCCAAACGTATCAATGTCGAAGACAATGAGACCTGCCTCGGCTGCTTCGGCATCCGCTACGGCCCGGTCTATATAGCGCGCGAGCCCATTGTCTATCATTCCTTCGATTGGAACGATAAAGGCTTGTCCTTGTGGCGTTTCCTCAAAGGCCCAGTCTGTGTCCTGTCCAGTGGCGGGATGTACGCCCATGATGAGGATCAGAAAAAACGAGATGGAACGAAATATTTTCATCTGACCAAATTGTTGAATTATGATTCTATCATTACAGGAGTGCCGACTACAACGAGATCCCATAAACGGTCCATTTGGACATTTTGAATAGCAACACATCCCTGTGTCCAATTCTGTCGTTCACCCGTGCCATCGCCGTGAAGTTCGATATATCCGCCCAGACGCGTATTCATAGGAGGAGCCGAGACGGATTTTTCTGCTTGCAGAATTTGTTTGTACTCCTTCTCGGTGATCAAATTATCCTTAAACCCTCGTTCCGCGTCTTCCGCATTAGGATAGTTTAGCACCAGAGCCTTGTAGAATTGACTGTTTGCATTTTTCGTAGCCACGAAAAACTCGCCCTCGGGTGTTCTCCAATGATCGGGATTGGCCTGACTGCCACGTTCCGTTTTGTCTGCAAAGAAGTTATACCCCAAGTCGGCTGGGATGCGTGCGATAAGGGTGCTTCCTCGATACACAAAGACCGTTTGTTCGGATTTAGAAATTCTGATCCAAACATTCGTGAGTCCTTCCGTTCTCATCAAGCCATTGGCTCCATCGAGCGTTTTAACCTTACTCCACCCATCCTGCCGATCTTCCAGCATAACCACGGGCTCCCTCAACTTGAGGTGCATGTAGGTTCTGGTCGTGTCGTTTGGGTAAAAGAGCTTTGAAGATCGCTCCGTCGTGTAGTACACATCCAGCGATGGATTCATTGCTTGCGCATGGACCTTATTCGGTCCAAGAGAAACGAGCGCTAAGAGAAACAGAATTGCGAATAGTCGCATGATTCGGATGTGTTGGACCTGCGGGCTTTCGTTGAGAACCGCAGAGTCACTCAGAGGATCCAATACAACTACGCGGAGAGCATATTGTAGGCTTCCAAAACAGCATCTGCATCCCGAAAGGAGCTCGCGTGACTGGCCGCCGCGATAGCATCGTGGGAGGAATTGGAAGGGGCGAATGATCGTCCGACGACGTTCATCGCCCCAATATCCCCATTTGTATCTCCGATGAAAGCCATTTCATCCGTTGTAACGCCACACGTCTCAGCAAGCCAGGTCATGCCAGCCGCCTTGGTGAGCGATTGCGGCACGATATCGATGCTTATGTGCGTGTGAAACGTCTGGAAATGCGGAAAATTATCACCAACCCATCGTTTCAAGTTTTCTAGAGCGGCATACAGGCTTTCTTTTTCTTTAGCCACCATTCCGGCTTGTGCTCTTTTGGCGTGATCGATGGAAAGCGCACTATCAAGAGCCAAAAGAGAAGTCATGTACTCCCTGATCTCATCCACCTCGCGTTGGATCTCAGTCGTCAGAGCCGGATGCCAGGTTGTGAGAGCGGAAACGGGATCAAACATTCCAGCGCCTGACTCGAAAAGAACCGGCGCTTTCAGAGCCAATAATTGACTCATGGCTTCCACATACGGATACGATCTGCCGGAGCAAATAGATAACGCTGGTATTGAGGCGTGGCTGCCCGGCAGGCCGGCGGTCAATGCGCGCTCTGAAATGCGGCCTAAAACATCCAGTCTCAGGGGCTGGTACGGCATGGCGAGACATCCATCGATGTCACACACAAAAAGCCGAGTCTTCGCTGTTTGACTCAGGAGTACGCCTCGTTCAAGTCGGCGATGAGCTCATCGGAAATACCCATGTTGTTAAACCCACCATCATGAAAGAGGGTCTGACCGGTAACCGAGCGGGAAAGATCGCTCAAAATTGAGATCGTATAGTCAGCACACGACTCAGCATCGGCATTACCCAGTGGAGACATCCGATCGGCGTACTCATAAAGAGAATCGAATCCTTTAATACCAGCTCCGGCTGTTGTTTTCGTTGGGCTCTGTGAAATGGCGTTGATTCGGATTCCATTTTTCCCAAGCCGATACGCGAAGGAGCGGACAATGCTTTCCAACAGGGCTTTTGCATCGCCCATTTCCGAGTACTTGGTAAACGTCCTTTGAGCACCGATGTAGGACAGTCCGACAATGGAGCCGCCGTCGTTCATGGTACCCGTTTTAAGCGCATGGTGAACACATCGGTGTAAGCTCATCGCTGAAATATCAAGCGTCTTCTTATACCAATTGTAGTTCAAGTCTTCATAGGCTCGATCCTTACGCACATTCAGTCCCATGCCAATAGAGTGAACCATGAAATCGATACCGCCTAGCTTTTCCTTGGCTGCATCCATCAGGTTGTGCAGGTCCTCATCGTGCGTGGCGTCCGCGTAGTAAATGGAGGCGTTTGTTTTTTCAGCAAGGCCCTCGAGCTTTCCTAAACGTTGGCTCACAGGAGCGTTGGAAAGCATGAATTCTGCGCCTTCTCGATGTGCAGCTTCCGCAATTTTCCAAGCGAGGCTCTGTTCGTTGAGGGCACCAAAAATGATACCTTTTTTGCCTTTCAGCAGACCGTGTCCACTCATGTGACTGTTCTGAATTTGGGTGGGTTCAAAAAGAAAAGTTACGAAATATGCAGACGACTTACGCATCCGGCTTTCGCATTGGTTCTAACCTGTCCAACATGGCTTGGTGGATGTACCCGTTAGAGGCCACAATTTCCATCCCTAAAGGGGCATTTTGAGCACCAGAAAAGTCGGAATACACACCTCCAGCTTCACGTACAATTAGTGCTCCAGCGGCTACATCCCAAGGCATAAGTCCTTGCTCAAAGAATCCCTCAAATCGTCCACATGCCACCCAGGCGAGGTCCAACGATGCAGAGCCAGGACGCCTAATACCGCGTGAATCAGTCATAAAACGCTTTAAACAGGCTGAATACCCATTCACGAAGCTGAATTCCTTGTATGGAAATCCGGTCGTTAGAAGCGACTCATCAAGCTCGGTGGTTTCGCTTACTCGGCAGGCAGACTCGTCGGAAAGTGGCCCTACGTGAAAAAATGCTCCCCCTCCTTTTATTGCATAGAAGGTTTCATTCCTGCATACATCTTGAATGAGACCCAGAACCAATTCCCCGTCCTTCATGAGGGCGATAGATATTCCGTAGTGGGGTACGCCATGTAAAAAATTCGTCGTTCCATCGAGTGGGTCGATAATCCAGACGTACCCTTCTCGTGAAAAAGAGGCGCCAGATTGGGGGTCATAACTCTCTTCAGCAAAAAAGGTGTGTTCCGGAAAGGCTGATTGTAGATGATCTACAATGAGATCCTGTGCGCCTTCATCTACATGGCTTACTAGGTCATGCGTACCCTTATTTCTGGCATGGGTCCCATCAACCGAACCAGCATGACCCTGAATAAATGCAGCCGCTTTGTCGGCGGCCTGACGTGCCTGTAAAAGTGCCTGCAAAAGAGTCTGGTGTAAATCGGTGGGGTTAGCAGCTGAACTCATGCGGGTTATGCGGGGAAATCGGGGTGGACGGGGTAAAAAGTCGTATTATACTAAGTGTGCTGTATCAACCCTTTCCTTCAGTGATGGTTCACTCTCCTCGACACCTGAAAATCGTTCTTCTTTTGCCGCTGATGGTCACCATTATGCTGGTGTCTTCCGGGTGTAAGCGACAAGGACTTACTCCAGTTGGACCGATTGAGGCGGTGGAACGAGATTCTGTCGTAGCGTTGTTATCGACGGTGAATCAAGATGGGATTCGGGCAGCCTTCCCTACGTTGGAAAACTATTCTTATCGTAGGTATTTGCGAACGGAGCAGTATGATGATGAGGACTTTATGGTGGCATTCACCGAGCATAATATCATCGTCAATACAGGGCAAGACGGCAGGTCATCCGTGATTACTCAGGCCGATTCTGGTGGAACGTTCGATTTTGGGTTTTTCAAGCGATTCGTTTCTGAGAATGTCGAAGACACGGATCCGGTGGACCTCATTCCGTTTATTCTGGATGATGATCCGATTTATTTGCAGCCTAAAAATATTGATAGGTACTCGTTCAGCGCAGTTGATGACACGCTCATGTGGGACCGGGAGGCGCTCATCATTGACGTGCGTGCAAAAGCGGATTTAGCCGATGGGTTGAACGTTCGGCGGGTTCGTCATTACGTAGATCGGGCTACCAATCAGTTGGTAGCCATGTATTTGGAACGGATTGATTTAGGTATGCTTTTTCGAGAGGAAAGTACCTATTACGTCCACATACGACCGGACGCTGGCGGTGATCTCGTACCGTACAACACGCGATTCGAAACGATGATCAAGACACCGTTCAAGACTTCATGGCGCATAAGAACCGTGTCTACCTACACGGATCATGTCAGGACCTTTCGTTAGTTCTGGCTGCGTGGATAGGTGTTCAAGGTGCCTTTATAAAGCTCTGATGCATCTGAAATGGACCTGAACGTATTGGCAATGACCTCAGCTGCGGCGTCCTCATTTCCACCTCTAAAAAAGACACGCGCCAATTGAAGATGTCCTCTAGTGTCTTCTGGGTTCTGGGCAATGGCGATTCTGGATAGGGATTCGGCTCGAATAAGGTCGCCTAATTCGACGGCACACCAGGAAAGGCGGACAAGATGATCAATGGATTCAATAATCAAATCCGATGCCGTTGAAAGAGCGGTTTTGGCTAGCGTTTCGTTGCCTGCAGCCATCGAGGATTCGCACAAGAGTAGTTGTGCTTCACCATTCGATTCGGCAATTCGAACGGCCATCAAAGCGTCATCAACCGCCTCCTCAGGCCGCTGAAGACCCATCAGAATGGCTGTTCGCAGTTTAAGGGCCTCTAAATCGTTCGGTAAGCCGTTCAACACGCGGTCCACTCGTGCCTTTGCTTCTAGAAGACTATTGCCGCTTTCAAATGCCGTTTTTGCCCGGTGAAACTGCACATCCAGTTCCTGCGGACGGAAGTTTTGTGTAAATCCATCGACAGGAGTCAAGGACAGGGCTAGCGTTAGTATGATGAGAATCTGTTTCATTTGATTCTGAACGATACAAGAATCATTCCCAGATGGATTTCTGATTATTCAGGCTGCAATGACCTCTAATCTTGTCATAGGTAGATGCAGCTCTACTTAAGTGTGTCTATTATAGGCGTCAGAAGCTGAATTCGCATTTAGAGGTTTTATCTGTTTCGTGGAAGAGGACTGGCCGACTACATCTGAGCAAGTGGGATGCGCGTTACAGGTTCATACTGTGACGGACTCGACTAATATGCGCGCGCGCGAATGGGCTGAGGGTACACCGCATCCTGCTCCGCACGGCGCGATTGTGCTGGCAGATGAGCAGACTGCAGGGCGCGGCCGCTTGGGTCGCGCTTGGGTGAGCAGTCCGGGGCAAAACCTGCTGTTTACCCTTATTCTGCGGCCGCGCCCGGAAACGGTGGCTCGCGGCATGCTGCCGCTCGCCACCGCATTGGCCATTGCCGATACTATAAACCAGTTTCTTGGGATGCCGTCTGCCGAAATTAAGTGGCCCAATGATGTGCTTATTGGAGGACGGAAATGTGCTGGCGTTCTGATGGAAGCCATTTCTGATAAAGCGGTGCTCATCGGTATTGGATTAAATGTGAACGAGGCGGCCTTTCCGGAAGCACTTCAGAACCGATCGACCTCCTTATTGCTAGAGTCCGGTCAGCGCATGGATCGTAGAGCCCTGTTTTCAGGGTTGACTACTCGCCTTCAAGAATGGATTTATCAGTCTGACGAACACGTTTTAGCATCGTACCAAGCGCGAGTCTCGGGTATTGGAGACCCTATTGCGCTCAGTTATGGGCAAAAAACGATACGCGGGATGATGTCGGGAATCCACTCAGATGGAGGTTTGATACTCAAAACCGATAAGGGCGAAAACGTGTATTATGCAGGGGATGTGACGTTGCTGAAACCAAAGGAAAACTAATTGTCGATGTGGATCTTGCTGGACATAGGGAACAGTTCGACCAAAGTTGGGCTATTCGATCCGACCGCAGAAACGGGCGCTACCCTACCCGGTGAGTTGATCTCAAGTACCCGAATTGAGCATACCACGGATGCGAGAAATCATTTGGCAGAAATATGTGGTTCCGAGCGAATTAGTCGAGTTGGTGGGGTGTCCGTCGTTCCAAGCCGGATGCAATTTTGGTCGGAAATGGTACGCCGCCAAGCGAAATTAGATATTGAGTTTTTTGATGAAACGTCGAGTTTGCCTTTTTCTCTCGATTACCAAACTCCCGAGACCATGGGCAATGATCGCATTGCCGTCGCATCAGCAGGGTGGCACCGTTACGGGAGTCTCGGGCATCATGGAGTCATTGTAGTAGATGCTGGAACAGCCATCAATTTTGAGATTGTGACCTCTCAAGGGAGATATCCGGGCGGAATCATCACAGCGGGACCTGGTCTCATGCGTGACGCCCTTGGTTCGGGGACCGCACAATTACCTCAGGTTCAGCTCGTTCCTCCAGACGGCCGCATTGGGCGATCTACAGAAGAAGCCATTCAATCCGGCGTGATGTTCGGTATGCTGGACAAGGTTCAAGGTATGGTTCGCCATCTTCAGGCCGAATCTGATATGCCGCTGGAAGTCGTTGTTACAGGAGGATGGGGCTCCTGGATTTCTTCCGAATCAGGTTATTTTTTCGAAGACAACTTGGTCTTGAAAGGCGTCTCAGATCTGATGCGTCTTTCCGCTAATTAATGAGATCGGCCATCAGATGGGCATACAGCATCGTTCGGATACGGGCTAATACCATTTCAAAGGCGACTTCATTGTGTCCACCGCGTGGAATAATAACATCGGCGTGGCGCTTGGAAGGTTCCACAAACTCAATGTGCATGGGGCGCACAGTTGTCTCGTATTGCTCTAAAACGGAATTTAAAGAGCGGCCGCGTTCGACCATGTCTCTTCGAATTCGTCGAATGAGTCGGGTGTCATCGTCGGTATCCACAAACAGTTTAATAGCCATCCTTCGGACCAGATCGGGCTCTGCCAGCGCCAGTATACCCTCTACGATAATGATCGGTGTGGGTTGGATTTCGAGGGTTTCAGCTGCGCGCGTA
>DKOG01000002.1 GCA_002469915.1 Bacteroidetes bacterium UBA7368 | reverse complement strand
AGTCGAATCAGCCCGAATATTTGCCCGCTTAATGCCCTCGAAAATGGTAGCTCCAATTTCCGATGATGCGTAGTGATGATTCCAGTTCCTCAGATACGAAGCCGCTTGCTTAGATCTGGGTTTAGAGAGAAGAGAGTCCCGTAGAAAGGGCAAGTAGTCCGGCATAAGACGGGCATCCGATTCACTAAATGTATCCATCAGGAGGTCCTCAATACGGATCGTACCCGGCAGGCTGCCTACCCGAGAATAGGGGGTGTGATCGGCGGAAATATTGGACATGAATTGAAGTCCATTTTCAGCCAAAAGCGTACTGGAAGCTGATCCCTTCATTTGAAGTTGATTCTGTTCAAACCGGAGGCCGATGGCGTCCTCATAATCTGATTTCCCTTCAACCAGTCGGACCCACGCATCCATCTTGGTCAACTGTCTAAACCCACTCCAGGACAGAATGGATAGATCCTGAGATCCTGATCCTGCCATTTCTTCCACAAGGGGCATCTCATTACCATTACGGTAAATAGATACGAGATGCTCAGAGTGTCCGAGCTGAATCCTGTCGTGGGTGATCTCAATATCAGATTGGGCAAGCGTGACGTCTTTGATTGCTGCGCGTCCGAACTGAATAATCCCCCAGGCGCGTTCTAGGTTGTCCGAAGTATGAGTGGCTCCCAAGGGCGCTACGAGCGTTCCGGGTAAGAGTAAACCGGTAAAGAGGTGCTCTGCCCATTGGATACTAGATTCAACATATATCGGAACAGCAGAGTCTCCGGTTACAAAACGAGCACTGATAAATCGGTTTTCCTCGTTTTCTGAGCCGACCACCATGCTGTGATTCAATCCATACACTTGTAGAATTTCTCTCAGTGATCGATCTGCCATTGCGAAGGAAGAACTGTCAGAAGCAGGGAAGGGGCTAGTTGAGATCCAAGAATAGAGACGCTCGATGGCAATGCTATGCCATGGCTCCCAGGGGATAGGCTCAATACTCAATAAAAGTAGCGGAATGTCTCGCGGTAAGTCCTCAGAGGACAGCGCTCCGTTTATGCCGGTAGACAGTCGTTCTAGTGTTTCCCGCGTGTGCTCAGTCAGATTCTCTGTAGCTGTTCGCGCTCCCAACCCAAACGCTAACTGCCTTGTCAGCCGATCTATGGGCACGGCATCCAGACCGAACCATGTTGACAGTCCGCCGATAGCTGCCTGGCGCCACAACAACAATTGCCATGTTCTGGAACGAGCCATTCCGTATCCATATCCCGTGATGGCATCTTTAAATTCTTCTGCTTCAACTCGTACCGGACCATCAACCGACCAGGAAGCGGTGGTATGCTGAGTTAAACCCGAAAGAGCTAAAGAGCTGGGAGGATTGGGTCCGGCGGAAAAGGCCAAGTACCAGGAGATACCCCAGAGTACAAGGGCCAGTAATAAGGTCGCCGACAGTATGAGGAGCACGCGTTTCAGCATGGATCAGACGATTCCTGAAGCAATCTTTTTAGCATGTAGAAAGGACTTGAAATCGGAAAGGCTAAGAGCGTTTAGGCAGTGCCGCGCGGTCAGTCCACCTTTCCTCGCAGCAACAACACCCCATTTCATGAGATCGAGTTGTTCGATGGAATGAGCATCGGGATTGATCGCCACAGACACGTTTAATTCTACGGCCCTCTCGATCCATCTCCAATCGAGGTCCAGTCGGTACGGGCTTGCATTCAATTCGATCGCGACTCCGTGCAAGGCGCACGCCTGAAGCACAGCCTCGTGGTCTAACGGGTAGCCTGCTCGTTTTAAAATGAGTCGCCCGGTGGGATGTCCCAGAATCGTGGTATACGGATTCGCGACGGCTCGAATAATTCGATCCGTCGCTTCGGTTTCCGTCATATTAAATCGAACGTGGATACTGGCTACAATCATATCGAACTCGGCCAAGACTTCGTCCGGATAATCGAGACTCCCGTCTCCGAGGATATCGCTTTCAACTCCAAAAAAGACGCGGAAAGGGGACCCGCTATCACCCTCGAACTCTGCGTTTAACGCTGCAATTTCTGCTTTTTGTCGCATCAGTGTTTCCACACTCATTCCACTTGCGATGCGCAGGGATTGACTATGGTCGCAGATTCCGAAATACTCATATCCTGCATTTCTGCAAGCCAGAGACATTTCGCGAAGTGTATGTGCCCCATCCGAATACGTCGAATGATTGTGCAATACTCCCTTCAGTTGTTCAGGCTTCAGCAGCGGGAGGGCGGAGAGTGTATCTCGTCTTTCCCAAGCGCTGGGTAAGTCTCGAAGTTCGGGCGCAAGGAAGCGTGCTCCTGCCTGCTCAAATAGATCCTGCTCACTGGATCCAACCACGGTGGGATGATCGTTGAGGAAGGCGGAAACAAACGATTCTGGGCCTGTCTCGCGAAGGACGTTCACTCCACAGTTCTCAGGTTCGCAGAACAAGAGAACAACCTGAAGACCATCAGGAAGCTCGCCGATCGCGCAATACCTGCTCTCCTCGCTGGAAACGGTGACCGGAAAAGGGAGTAGGCTGCAAATGTTTTCAGCTTGATCTGGTGACGCTGAGACGACGAAAGAAAGGTTCTCTACGATTTCCATTCTTCGAGCCAGCGTTCCCGTTTGACTCACGGAAGAAACAGCCGGATGAGCCTCAAGCGTTTGCTGAATAATTTCAGCATCTGCAAACCCATTTGCCAGTCGACGTTTTCCTTGAAAAGACCTCAACAGGGTCAAATTTTCTAAAATAGACTCTTGGCTTTTTTTACCGAATCCTTCCAATTCGGCAATGCGACCAGAAAGTGCAGCGCCTTCTAGGTCGTCTAGCGACTGAACACTAAGCTTCTGCCAGAGTGCTCGGACTTTTTTAGCGCCTAGTCCTTTTACAGAAAGCACATCCAGTAATCCTGGAGGAAGACCACCCAGAATATCATCTCGAAGTTCAAATGACCCGTAGTGTAGGATTTCATTGACTTGTGCAGCCAATCCCGTCCCGAGTCCTTTTATGGTGGTGAACTCACCGGATTCGATTAGCGTGGCTACGGGTGTTTCTAGTCGCTCAATGATCCGGGCTGCGTTAGCCAGGGCCCGAGCTCGAAACGAGTTACCCCCCGTTAATTCGATAAGTGCTGCCGTTTCTTTGAGCGGGCCTGCGATAGCCTTGTTCGTCATAATACTCGGGAATGGAAAAACGAAGAAAGAGTCGATTTGAATTAGAGTACAAATGTACACAAATCTGCATCAGTGGATGAACCAAACAAGGACCAATTATCCACGTTTTGGTGGTAATTAGCGGGAGGGTAAAATTTAGGGACCTCCAAGATATTGGGATCAATCCTGAAGTAGGACCCGTAAAGAAGGGCCTGAATATTCTAGGCCTCTTGACCCCTTTACTACCTGAACCCAAGCATTCCGGATGAAAAAAATTCGCAACACGAAAAAATCGTTGCTTCTAGTGGCGCTGATCTTCGGATCCATATTGACTGGTATACAGCTTGAGAGCCAGTTGCTCAGTGCGGATACCTCAGAAGCGCTGAAAAAGATTGAGGACGTATTTGTGCTCATCAATCGTCGCTATGTGGAAAAAGTGGATGCCAACAAGGTTGCTCAAGATGCGATCAGCGGAATGCTTGAGAAACTGGATCCTCACAGTTTGTATTTCGATGTCTCACAGATGCAGGCAGAGAATGAACAATTTGACGCTGCATTTGAAGGAATCGGAATTTCTTTTGAGCTGCTGACAGGTCCCGAGGGGCAGGACACGCTTGCCGTCCTAAACGTGTTACCCGGAGGGCCAAGTGAAGAGGTTGGGCTTTTATCCGGCGATCGTATTGTGACCGTTGACGGGAGATCCACGATCGGATACTCACAAGATGATGTTCGAAAAAATCTTAAAGGTCCAAGGGGCTCAGCAGTCAAAATTGGGGTTGATCGTCCAGGACTAAACGAGATACTGATATTTGACATTATTCGGGATAAAATCCCGATATACACGCTGGATGCTACCTACATGCTGGAAAATGGAACAGGCTACATCCGGGTGAATCGATTCGCTAGAACGACCTATCAGGAGTTTTTGAGCAGTTTAAGGACGCTTAAGGCTCGCGGTATGGAGCGGTTGGTGCTAGACCTGCGAGGGAATCGTGGTGGGTATATGGAAATGGCGGTTCGAATGTCGGATGAGTTTCTGAAGAAAGGGCAACTGATTGTTTCCCAGAAAGGGGAGACCCCGGACAACCAAGAATCGTTTTACGCAACAGACTCAGGACTTTGGGAAGACGGTCCCGTGATGGTTTTAGTAGATGGCGGATCTGCATCAGCGAGTGAAATAGTAGCGGGTGCACTTCAGGATCATGATCGTGGCTTGATTGTCGGCCGTCGTACTTTCGGAAAAGGACTCGTTCAAAAACAGTACTTATTACGGGACGGAAGCGCCCTCCGCTTGACAGTTGCTCGATATTACACGCCATCGGGAAGACTCATTCAAACGGAATACGAGGGGGGGGATCGAACAGACTATTACTCGGACAAAGCCCAGAGACGAAAAGAAGACGGGACACTCAGTGCTGCAGAGTTACTGGAAGGCATTGCCGATTCGTTGATATTCAGGACAACAGCCGGTAGAGTCGTTATTGCTGGCGGTGGCGTTATTCCAGATTATATAGTAGCGCCAGATAGTTTGTCTCCATTAATGCAAGCTGTTTTGAGCCGTGGTTTAGAAACGCAATTCATTAGAACGTGGGTAGATCTGTACGGTGCATCGCTGAAAAAAACCTGGGGCGAAGCACAAGAAGGATTTGTCGCCACGTATCGAGTTAGCGACGATATGGTGGAGGCTTTCTTGTCATTCGCGTCCGAACGAGGGGTTGTGGTAGGAACTCGCGGTGAAGAATCCGATGGTCAAGCGCAATTTTCTGATGAAGATCTGGGCGCTGATCTGGTTCAACTACACGCTCTTTTGAAGGGAAGACTAGCCACGAGGTTGTACGATAGAAGTGCTTGGTATCCCATTTGGTCCGAAGTTGACCACCTGCTGACGGAGTCCCAGATGCTTTGGAATCCAGCCGAGGATCTTGCATTACGATACGCTGAAGCCAAATAAATCTCGCGGTTATGCCCTATTATGCCGGGAGACAAAATCGGATGGCAACTTGTGCCGCTAATGATTGTCTTGCGGGGAGAATGGCGTACTCATTGTAGGGCATCTTGGTAAACCTTTAGGTTGCCTTGATTCTCGCATTGACAAACGGCTGAAGATTGGATATTATTCGACCTGCTTTTTCGGCCGTTCATCACTCGGTGCTTTTGCATTTGAGGAGCGGCTGTTGAAATGAATGAGGACTACGTCAATTTATTGGCATGTCCTCAATAGCTACCAAGACCAAGTACAACAAATCTCCCTTAAAGGAGGAAACACATCAATGACGTTTTTTAACCTGCTTCTGATGTTGCCGCAGGAAGCGGCGGCCGACGATGGCCTGGTCAACGTTCTCGTTCAGCGTTTTAATGAGGGAGGCGACTTTATGTGGCCCGTTCTCATTTCGCTGATTATCGGACTGGCCATTGCTTTTGAACGCATCATTACGCTGAACCGTGCTGATATCAACACGCGTAAGTTCATCGTGAAAGTTAAAGGTGCGCTTGAGGACAGTGGTATTCCCGCTGCCGAAGAAGTTTGCGCCGACACACGTGGCCCAGTCGCGTCTGTATTCCAGGCTGGATTGCTCCGTCACAACGAAGGCATCGAAGCTGTCGAGAAAGCCGTTGTTTCATACGGTTCCATCGAAATGAGCTTCCTCGAAAGAGGTCTTGTGTGGCTATCACTCTTCATCTCCCTTGCTCCGATGTTTGGATTCCTCGGAACGGTTGTTGGGATGGTTGAGGCGTTCGATGCCATTGAGTCTGCTGGTGATATCTCCCCGAGCCTTGTGGCTGGTGGTATCAAAGTGGCTCTTCTTACGACCGTTTTTGGTTTGATCACTGCTATCATTCTGCAGTTCTTCTACAATTACATCACGTCTAAAATTGACCGTATTGTGATTGACATGGAAGAAGCCGCAATCGAGTTAATCGATTCGCTGGTACTCCTGCAGGCCGGAAGCCCTGGTCAGGACTAAATCTGAGACCCGTTGATACCTGGGTTTTCCCGGTATTGACACAGAAACCTGAATTGAAATGGCTGGAATTGTACCCTACGCCGTCTGGGCCGTGATCATTGTATCCGGAATGAGTCTTCTTGCGATTGGCATTTTTGGCATTCGCTCGCTCATTCAGGGGAAAGTGAACCCGCTCACCATTGTTCTCACCATGATTCCTATGGCGCTGCTTGCAGTACTTGGACTCGTGCTGGGAGACTGGGCTTACGCGGCTATACTGGCCTTCCTGATTTCTTTGGCATTGACATCAGCAGTACTGCTGTTATCAGGTCTAAAAGGACTGATTGGATTTTAGATCGGACTTTAGCAAAGAGGAATTAAGATGGCTCTATTGAAAAAGAAAGGACGCAGAGAAGCAGAGATTCCGACATCATCGATGGCGGATATCGCGTTCCTGTTGTTGATCTTCTTTCTCGTTACAACGACGATTGACGTCGACACAGGTATCGGTATGGTTTTACCACCGAAACTTGAAGACGATGTTGAACCCCCGCCGATCAAAGAGCGCAATGTGCTCAAGATTCTGGTGAATGAGCAGGGAATGGTTCTTGTTGAAGACCAACCTTCTGCTGTTCAGTTGATTCGTCAGGAAGTAGTTACTCACGTAATGAATGAGGGAGCAGATCCCCGTTACGCTGAGGCGGCAACGAAAGCCCTCGTTTCGATTAAAACAGCTAGAGAGACTCCGTACGATGCTTACGTATCGGTACTAGATGAAGTCTGGATGGCTTATTACGAAATGTGGGATAACGAAGCTCGCAAACTTGGTTACCCTGACTATAAGGCGTACCTCGCGGTCATTGACGCCAATGATAGCGAAAACGAAATCAAGGATCGCATCAAGGCAGCAATTTCGATTGCAGAGCCTGATGCCGCTTGATCAACTTTTATGAATCTGTAAACTGAGATCACCCATGGCAGGTCACTTTCAGAAGAAAATGAAAACGAAGGAAGATATCCCGACAGCTTCGCTGCCGGACATTATCTTCATGTTGTTGATCTTCTTCATGGTCAGTACAGTGCTTCGTGAGACAACAGTCCAAGTTCGGACGCAGTTGCCTTCCGCTGAAGCGCTTACTAAAATCGACCAGAAACGACTCGTCTCTTACATCTACATTGGCCCCAGAAAACTGGATGGCAATCGGATTGGAGAGACAGGTGTTCAAATCGACGACGCCCTTGTAGAGGACGTTGGTAACGTACGAACGATCATGTACCGCAAGCTCGTTGAGCAGCCGAAACTGATTGTATCCCTGAAAGTGGATACAACCTCTGAAATGGGGATGGTTTTGGATGTTCAGCAGGAATTGCGAGAAGCAGGCACGCTCAGGATTAATTACTCTTCCAAAAGAGAAATTCCCTCCTGATGTCGTTTTGCTCGTCTGATTTCGGTCTGCGACAGACCGTTTATCAGAGCTGATCCATTTCTTATATGAAATGTGATCGCGAAAGTTAGTCGAAATCGAAAGGGCGCCGCTTATGCGGCGCCCTTTTCGTGTTTTGGCCCCTTACCTTTAAGATTAGCCTCGGTTCAACACTCAATATTCCGTTTTACATGTCCTATCGTATCACACTTCTTCCCGGTGACGGCATTGGTCCTGAAGTCACTAAAGCCACCGTTCGCGTTCTTGAGGCAACCGGTCTTGAATTTGATTGGGTGAGGCACGAAAATTTGGGAGCGGCCGCTGTTGAAAAATATGGCGTCCCTCTTCCTGAGCATGTCATTGATTCCATTCGGTCGACACGCATCGCATTGAAAGGTCCGGTTACGACCCCTGTTGGTAAGGGCTTTAAGTCTGTTAACGTGACACTTCGTCAAAAGCTAGATCTGTACGCGAATGTCCGTCCTTGCAAGACGCTCCCTGGAATTAAGTCCGCTTTCAAGGACGTAGATCTTATGATCTTCCGTGAAAACACAGAAGGCCTTTATTCCGGTCTGGAGTCTTACGATGAGCGCCATGATATTGCGGATTCGATTGCCCGAATCTCGAAAGCAGGATCTCAGCGTATTATTAATTTCTGCTTTGAGTACTCCCGAACTCACGGATATGACAAGGTTACCGTCGTTCATAAAGCGAATATTTTAAAGCTGACCTCGGGCATGTTTCTTCGACTTGCCCAAGATCGTGCGGTTCAATATCCCGAGCTTCAGTTTAATGATCGGATTATCGACAACATGTGTATGCAGTTGGTGGTTCGGCCGCAGGATTACAATTGCATTGTCACCACCAATCTCTTTGGAGATATTCTAAGTGACCTGGCAGCGGGCTTGGTGGGTGGTTTGGGTGTTGTAGCTGGCGCTAATATTGGCGATGATTATGCAGTATTCGAAGCCGTCCATGGAAGCGCACCAGATATTGCGGGCCAGAACAAAGCCAACCCTACTGCGCTTATTCGTTCTGCAGAGATGATGTTGCGTCACCTTGGAGAATCCAAAGCGGCTGATGCATTACATGACGCACTAGTCGATATTTACACCGAAGGAATCTACTTGACCGGTGATCAGGGTGGAACGACAAGTACGGACGAGTTCGCGACGCAACTTGCCACTCGTGTAAAGGCCCTCCTAAATTAGAAGTAACATGATTCAGCGTATTCAGTCTGTTTATTTGGCCTTAGCAGCAGCTCTGTTGGGATTTCAATATCTGTACAGCTCTGTATATCCGTGGGCTTCGACGGATGCTTATGCTTGGTTGTCGCCCACGGTTCTAGCGCTCTTTACCCTTGCCGGAATCGGTGCCTTAGGTACGATCTTCCTGTACAAGGATAGAAAGCGGCAACGGAGTTTGGTAGTGATTTTGCAGATTTTGACCCTGGTTGGATTAATCATACTAATCGTTGCTAACTACACGGCAGGTACTTTACCGGGCATATCAATGTCTGATGCGGCCTTTTCGCATTGGGCCGCTCTTGTAAGTCCTATTATGGCGTATCTCATGTTCTTGATGGCTCGCCGTGGAATTGATAAAGATATTTCACTCATCCGGTCCATGGATCGGTTGCGATAATGTCTTCGCGCAAACGGCCGCAAGAGAGGGAGCATCGTCCGGGATATGTTTATGTAGTCCTTGTCGCTGGACTGCTCAGTATTTCTGTTAGCGCCATTCTTATTCGGTGGGCCTCAGAGGCGCCTGGAGAAACCCTTGCAGTGTGGCGAACGCTGTTTGCGGCCGCCATGCTGGCACCTTTTGCCGTCTTTAAGTCCCGAAAAGAGATCGCATCTTTCACGATGCGAGAAGGAATCCTCATCACCATTGCAGGCATTTTTTTAGGGCTGCACTTTGTGACGTGGATTAGTTCGCTGTATTTCACCTCGGTGGCAAGCGCTTCCGTCTTAGTATCCCTAAGTCCCATTTTCCTGGCGCTAGCGGGTCTTCTATTTCTAAATGAAAGGCCTACCCGAGCGGAAGTGTGGGCCATCATCATTGCAACGCTTGGGACCATTTTACTGGGGTACTCGGACATGAATGCGCACGAGCATGCTGGCTCCAACCCCTTACTGGGTAACACGTTTGCATTATCAGCAGCGTTGCTAGTTACCGTCTACCTCCTAATTGGAAGGGTAATACGTCAAAGTCGATCCTGGTTGGCTTATGTGGCTCCGCTTTATGTCGTCACGGCTATGACTACGTTTGTGGTTGCCTGGATGCGCGATGTCCCCTTATTGGGTTTTGATTGGGAAGTTTACGCGCTTTGTATGGCCATGGCCGTCGTTCCCCAATTAATGGGTCATGGAGCTCTTAATTTCGTGGTACGCTATTTCCCAGCTGCTACCATCGGCCTAGCGAGTTTATTCGAGCCGATTGGGGCTTCCTTGTTGGCGTTCGTGTTCTTCTCGGAAGTACCTACGCTACTCGGAATTGGAGCGATGGCCGTTATCTTGCTATCGGTCTCGCTAGCTCTTTTTCCAAGGAAATGACTGGGACTTTTGGAGAGGCGACCTACAAGTCGTGGAATGCATCCTTTGAGAGGTCACTAAACTTTTTAACACCCCGGATAAAATGGTCCACGACAATAGACCGTCGATAGGGAAGAGCCGCCGATTTTCCGGGAAGAGGACGGACATCCTTGTGAGCTGACTTCATTTTGTGTGCATCTGCGTAGGCCCGAAGTATAGCCCATGATTCACTCGGTCGAAGTAAAATGAGCGCGCGCAGCATGGCAATACCGTCCAACAAAACTCGGCGCAAAAAAACGCTATTCCACTCGGCGGGAGGGAGATTCCGATAGAGCATCAACAGGTTGTTTCGGAAGTTAAGATACGTTTTTCGCTGGTTTCCCTTTGCCAAAGAGGCACCGCCGAGGTGGTAGATTACGCTGCCTGGGACAAGTACAATGCGCCATCCTCGAGACCGAAGACGCCAGCATAAGTCGATCTCTTCCATGTGCATGAAGAAGGACTCTTCGAATCCACCTAGCGATTCAAACACGTCTTTTCTAATGGCTAAACAGGTCCCACTGGCCCAGAAAATATCGGTATCCTGATCATATTGTCCCTGATCTATCTCCATGGTCTCAAACAAGCGACCTCGCGTAAAGGGATAGCCATCTCGGTCTAAGAAACCCCCTGCCGCACCGGCGTACTCAAACATGGAGCGGTCATCAAACTGATGTAGTTTGGGTTGCGCCGCTCCCACAGAAGAGTTGGTCTTAAAGGTATGGGCTAGCGGAGTTAGCCAGTCGGGAGGGACTTCCACATCATTGTTTAGGATGACGAGCACTTCGCCCTTAGCATGTGCAACAGCCTCATTGTTTCCACGACAAAAGGCCCAGTTTTCGGGGTGTCGAACAATGCGGACGCTTGGGAAGGTATCCTCGACCCATTGCGCGCTACCGTCCTCTGATGCATTGTCGACAAAGAGGATTTCAAACGAATCGTACTGAGTTGCTACGATGCTTGGAAGACACTTTTTCACGGTTTCGAGCGCGTTCCACGAAACGATCAAAATGGATATGTAGGGAGTACGTGCCAAGTAGACTATCGGTATAGTTTAAAACTGGATCGATGAAGATCGGTTACTCCGTGTAGTCGGATAGCCTCATAGTGTGCGGCCGTGGGATACCCTGCATTAGTGTTCCAGCTATACGTCGGATAGGTTTGGTGATAGCTGTTCATGAGGTCATCGCGATGGGTTTTAGCTAGAATGGACGCAGCTGCAATGGTGTGCGATTTAGAATCCCCTTTGATGATAGGCTTGGACGGAATAGATAATCCTGGAATAGATGTATTACCGTCAATGAGTACAAAACCTGGACCCATATCCAGTGCCTCAATAGCCCGTCGCATAGCCTCCATGGAAGCCCAGAGAATGTTCAATTGATCAATCTCCTTAGGGTTGCAGGACCCAATAGACCAGGACAGCGCGGTAGCTTTAATTTGCTTTGCTAGCTTTTGGCGTTTTAGTGCTGAAAGTACTTTGCTATCGGTCACTCCTTCAATACGCACGTTTTCGGGTAGGACCACCGCGGCAGCGACTACGGGGCCGGCAAGGCATCCACGACCCGCTTCGTCAACGCCCGCTACTAAGTGACCGGCATTCCAATATTCCCTTTCAAAAAAGAGATCGTCCTTATCATCAGGATCCTGAAACAGGGCTATTTGGGGAGGGATGGTCACGATTCGTTGAATTGGTCAGGTAGGTCATTTTCGAAAAGCACTACATCTCCATGTGCAAGGTTGGATGCAACCCAATCCTGCGCATCAAACAGAGACTTGACCACGTGAATGCGGCTTTCCGGAAAACCAGCTGAAATCAGACCTTCGGCAATCGGACGTGTTCTTTCGGGTCCCACCAAGACAGCATCGTCTACATTTGAAGCAATTTGTCGGCCAAACGCACGATTTAAAGCATGTTCTTCTGCTCCCAATTCGATCATACCAGGCGTCACAATAACGCGCCTGCCTTCGAACTTTCCGAGTACTTCTACGGCGCCAGCCGCTCCGACAGGGTTTGAATTAAACGCGTCGTCAATTACGATGAGGCCCCCACGTTCTTTGATTTCTAGTCGGTGTTCTACGGGCTCAAGGCGCGCGATGGCGTGGCTCATTTGACGTAAACTAAGGTCTGCGACATGCCCCACAGCAATGGCCATCAGGATATTGAGGACATTGTGGCTACCCAGAAGGCGGGTCGTAAATGGGATCCGTTCGTCCTTCCATAAGACGTCAAATTGGGCGCCGTTTGTATCGTAGCGGATATCGACAGCTCTGAAATCGGCGGATCTTCCAGAGGCAGAAACAGTGATAACCTTTTGGCTCATCCCTCTCTGCATGTTCAGGACGCGGTCATCG
>DKOG01000130.1 GCA_002469915.1 Bacteroidetes bacterium UBA7368 | reverse complement strand
GCAGTAACTGAAACGTTCTGTCCAGAGTGCTTAGACTTTCCTGACCATCGGCAGTGATGAGCACATCATCCTCGATACGTATGCCACCTAGCCCATTGAGGTAGATGCCTGGCTCTACGGTAAACGTCATACCGACTTGCATAATCCGCTCATTGCCGGCTCGAATGTAAGGCTCCTCATGTACCTCGAGGCCTAATCCGTGCCCCGTACGATGCGTGAAATACTCTCCAAACCCAGCCTTTACAATCACGCTTCTTGTTGCATCATCAACGCTTCCAGCTGAGACCCCTGGGCGGGCGTGCGCCCGCCCAGCAGCATTAGCGCCTTTAACGGCTTCATAGGCATTTATGAGCCGATCACTGGGCTCACCAAGCGCGAATGTGCGCGTCAGGTCTGAAAAATATCCTTGATAGTTGGCGCCCCAATCGAACAGAATCATATCGCCTTCCTGTGCGGCATATCCAGTTGGCACGGCATGCGGGTTGGCTGAATTGGCACCAAAAGCGATAATGGGTTGAAAGGGCAATTCGCCACCAGAGCCATGCTTGAGCAAATTGGAAATAAGAAGACCTGAAATTTCCGTTTCAATAGCACCTACGCCAACGAACGGAAGCGTATCCATTAAGGCGGCTTGGGCGATCTGGGTGGCCTTGCGCATCAGAGAAAGTTCTTCAGCATCTTTCTGCATGCGAAGACCAGCAATCGAGCTTTCGCAGGATACGAGCTCAACGCCAGGAAGCGCCTCTTCGATAAAGCGTAGTTCCAATACGCGCAAGCTTCTCGGCTCTATACCGACGCGTCGCGCACCGCTCTTTTTAAGCGATGAAAGACCTTCCGTAAAAGCAGCTTGCCATCTCGAAGTATCCTCCGGGTAGGTAATGGAGCGCAAAGGAAATGATGCATCCTCCAGTTTTTGGCTCTCCAGTTCAGGGACGACAATCGAAGCCTCGCCACTGCGTTCTAGGCAAAGAACGACCGGACGCTCACTGATGTGAAAATGAAGTCCGCTTAAATAGGGAAGGGAAGGCCCCGGGTTAAGCACAATGGCGTCCAAGTCGTTAGCAGCCATGGCGCCTTGCAAAGAACTGATTCTAGACTGAATAGCTTCTGACATGTATAAATGCGTTTTTAGGATTCAACTTTAAATTTATCGGACGATCAGCGAGGATTCAATCGCTTCAGCAAACAAACGGCACGTAGCCTCCGGATTCTCGGAGAGAGAGACGGAGGTCATGACGGCAACTCCATGTGCACCATGAGATAATACGTCAGGGCATCGATTGGGGGTAATGCCTGCAATGGCAATGACGGGTATGGTCATTTTATCGGCAACCGATCTAAGTGCACCCAACCCCTGTACCTTAATTGGATTTGACTTGGATTTAGTGGCGTACACGGGGCCAAAGCCTATGTAGCTCGCTCCTTGGGACTCGGCACGGTGGGCAGCAGCATAATCGGGCGCCGTTATGCCCACCAACATGCGGCCTTCGACAATTTCTAGAACTGATGTCAAAGGAAGATCTGTTTGACCTAAATGAACGCCATCAGCGCGGACAGCTAGTGCCAAGTCTAAGCGGTCGTTCACAATTAGGGGCACTCCAGCCTGGCGGCATACTTCTCGGACTTGATTCAGCGAGCTCAGTAAATCTCGGATTTTGCCGTGTTTCTGACGAAACTGGATTGTATCTGCCCCGCCAAGGATCGCCCGTTCAGCCAACTCCGCATGCGAAAATCGCTGCTGGAAGTAGTAGTCTGTCAAAATATGAAGTCGTCCGATTTCGTTCATTGGCTTGGTCATCATCATGTCTTGTGTTGACGCAGGTTCCATTGTAGGTTAACGCCTTCTCGATTTCCAGTCATGTATCACGAATCCGTTGCAAAGTTGTCCCCATGAAGAAGGAATTTAAGACCCGTATGACCTCGCCATCCCGAAGAGATTTTATACGTAAAAGCTCATTAGTTGGGGTAGCTGCAACCCTAGGAACCGCGCCTCGTGTCGTGGGCGCAGTTACGGCACCCCAGAAACCGAAATCCGTTGGTCCTATCGTGATTAGTAGTCGCAATGGTTCAGATTCGGTTCTTAAGGCCATGGAAATCATCCAATCCGGGGCCGATGCGTTGGATGCTGTAGTGGCAGGTGTAAACCTGGTAGAAGAAGATCCAAACGATACCAGTGTAGGTTACGGTGGATTACCGAATGCAGATGGAATTGTCCAGTTGGATGCTGCCGTGATGCACGGACCTACGGGTCGTGCGGGCTCTGTGGCATGCATCGAGGGCATCAAATATCCTTCTAAGATTGCCCAATTGGTACTTGAGCGTACTGATCACGTGAATCTCGTTGGTAAGGGAGCCCAAGAATTTGCAGTAATGCATGGTTATCCGGTTGAAAACCTGCTCACTGAAAAAGCACGTAAACTGTGGGTGCGCTGGAGAGAGACGCTCTCATCAAAAGACGAATATTTGCCACCACACGACCCTTCGGAAAAAGATATCGGTTCACTCTACGATCCTGTCAAGCGCCATTGGGGAACGATTCATTGCTCAGCTATCGATCTTGCTGGCAATATTTCGAGTGTGACGACTACCTCCGGGTTAGCGTTTAAAATACCTGGTCGAGTAGGCGATTCACCCATCATCGGTGCAGGTCTGTATTGTGACAATGAGGTTGGCGCCGCTGGTTCAACGGGAAGGGGTGAAGCTAATCTGGAAAATCTAGCTAGTTTCTTGATCGTAGAACGCATGCGTGAAGGGGATACGCCTGAAGCGGCTTGCCTGTACGCTTGTCAGCGAATTGCGGATCACACTCGGGTTGGTCACCTTCTCGATGACAACGGACGTCCGAATTTCAACGTCCAGTTCTACGCACTCAATGCGCAAGGAGAGGTTGGAGGCGCCGAGATTTGGGGTGGCAAAGGGAAGTTTGCTGCCGCTAATGCTGACGGTGGATTCCTCGTTGATCTGGCCGCCCTCTACACGCGCTAGGTATTTCGGGCGTGCCCGTTCACTTTGTTGTTAACAACATCTAATTGTATCCCAATCGAATGCGTCTTCTTAGTGCATGTATTGCCTTATCTCTTCTTGTCGTTTCGGCTGAGGCTCAGAAACTACCTTTCATGATGGATATGCCCCTGGATGGGGTGCATTCGTTTAATGCGGATATTCCGACACCTGAGCAGGTGATTGGCCATGTTATTGGTTCAAAGCACACCGTTCCTCATCAAGTAGAACAGTATTTCCGGGCTGTTGCTGCGGTAAGTGATCGGGTAACTGTTGCTGAACACGCTCGCTCTTACGAAGGACGCCCATTGATTCATGCATTGGTTAGTTCGCCTGCTAATCACGCGCGTTTGGATGAGATTCGAGGTGAGCAAGTCCTCCTCTCTGATTCTCCCTCCAGCGTTTCTGACGATGCTATTCAGGAAATGCCCGTTGTGCTGATGCAGTCGTATAGTGTGCATGGAAACGAAGCGTCAGGCACAGAGGCGGCAATCCTGTATCTCTATTACTTGGCTGCCGGAGAAGGGCCCGCCATCGATGAAGCGCTATATAATGCGGTCATTATTGTTGAACCCATGCAGAATCCTGATGGCCGGGACCGGTTTGCGGACTGGGTGAATCGAAATCGTGGCGGCGTTGCTACGATGGACAGTCAAGACAGAGAACACAGTGAGCCGTGGCCCGGCGGACGGACCAATCATTATTGGTTTGATTTGAATCGGGACTGGATGGTTACCCAACATCCGGAATCGAAGGGTAGAATTGAATTATTTCAGACGTGGCGTCCCCAAGTACTGACAGATCATCATGAAATGGGGAGTGGGTCTTCATTTTTCTTTCAGCCTGGAATTCCTTCCCGAAAGAATCCGAACACTCCTGAATTGAATGTGCGTCTAACCGAAGAAATTGCTACCTACCACGCTGCTGGTTTTGACGCGATTGGATCTACCTATTATTCCGAAGAGGGATATGACGATTTTTTCTACGGAAAAGGCTCTGCGTATCCAGACATCAATGGATCTATCGGCATTCTATTTGAACAGGCTTCGTCGCGCGCGCTGAGAGCCACTGTTTCTGACGGTGAATTGCATTACGCTTTTACCGTTCGGAATCAGTTTGTCGCTTCGCTAACTACGTTGAAGGCCGGCATTGCCATGCGGGCTGATCTCTTAACCTATCAGAGAGATTTTTATGCAACATCCCTTGAGATGGCGCAGAAGAATCGATCCGGCGGTTGGATACTGGACTTGGATGATGGTCGGACTCGTGCACAGTTGTTTGCTCAACTCTTGAAACGGCACCGAGTTGAGTTTTACGAACTCACGCAAGATGTTCAAGTGAATGGCAAAACGATTCGCGCCGGAAATGGGCTAGTGATACCTGATGAACAGCCACAGTATCGATTGATTGATTCGTTCACCGAACGAACGCTTGAGTATCAGGATTCACTGTTTTACGACGTGTCTACCTGGACGCTACCACTCGCGTTTGATGTGAACCTTCACTCGTATTCTGGCAACCTTTCGAGCGTGTCCGGAGAGGAAGTGATCTCTGTAGCGTTGGATGGCGGTAGCTTGGTAGGCGGGGAAGCCCAACACGCATATTTGATGCGCTGGAATCGGTTTTATGCCCCGAGAGCGCTGAACCGTTTCATGGAGGCCGGTATTCCAGTTAATGTGGCACACAAACCATTTTCAATTCTCGTAGACGGGGAGAAGGTCTGGTTTGACCGGGGCACAGTAGTCATTCCCCTAAAAGGTCGAGATACACCGGGCAAAACTTGGGATGCCAATACGGTACATACCATTGCGAAAATGGCCGTGAAAATGGATCATGTTGAGATCACAGCGGCGCACACCGGTCTTACTCCAGATGGTCCAGATCTCGGTGGTGGAAGTATGGCCGATTTGACTAAACCCCGAATTGCTATGACAGCAGGTTCGGGTGCTTCCTCCGGACAAACAGGTGAAGCTTGGCATGCGATCTCAGAGCGCTTTAGAATGGAGGTATCACTCATTGAACCGTCGAGGTTCGGTGGAGCCGATCTTTCGAGATACAATACGATTATTCTGACGGCATCAGGTCTCTCGGATGCCGCAAGCAATAATATTTTGTCTTGGACACGGAAAGGAGGCAACCTGATTGTGCTTTCAGGCGCGACATCATGGGCCTTGCGAAATAACCTGGTTGATATCGAGAGTATGTCAATTGATATGGATTCGCTGACAGAAAATCTCGACTACCACCAAATGGATGAAGCCCGTGGCGCACAGGCCATTGGAGGATCCATTTTCCAAGTGGATTAAGACACTTCGCACCCTATTGCCTACGGGCTTAAAGATCAAATGGCGCTTTTTCATCAGGGTTCTACGCTGTATTCATTTACGGGTAGTCCGGGGCAGTTAATAGGCTCTTACTCAATGAATCCCTTGATGAGTGGCTATATATCTGAGGAAAAGCTGGCTCAGCTTCCCGGCCTCGCTTCTGTCATTGCGACCGGAGAGGGTAGGGGAAATGTTATCGCGTTTATGGAACGGTTGAACTTTAGAGCCTACTGGTATGGAAGCCAACGGCTGTTTTTTAACTCGATCTTTTTTGGCCGGTCATTTTAGACCGAAATTAAAAAGGGGGCGGCGCTAAAAGCGCCGCCCCCAACATGTAAGCTCACCTACTTAATGCTCTATCTGTTATCTACCTCGATGGATCCGTGAGTTGTGCGTGCTCGAATGTTTCGTCCACCTCCATTCGCCGCTCCTTCGAGGACTTCTCGGTTGCTGCGTCCTTTAATTGAAAAGGTATTTGATACTTCGATCTCTGAAGCCCTCAGGTCAAAATCGACTCCAGCATCAGCATCCAGCATGATTTCAATGTCACCATGCTTGGTTTCAAAAGTCGCGTCCCACTTGTCGGCGATAAAGGCTTCAATGTCACCATGACTAGTACTCAGGTCGGAATCTCCTTCGATACGCCCAACACTGATATCTGCATGCGAGGTCGCGGCGCTGAATTGGCCGCTATATATCTCATCCAAATCGATGTCAGCATGAGACGTCCGAACGTAAATCTCTTTGGAACGGACCGAGGCACCAGAAATATCTCCATGGGAAGATTTGATCCGAACGAAGTCACCCTCTAGTTCACTGAATGTAACATCTCCATGAGATGTGAGGAGCTTCACAGTTCCCATGAGATCATCTAGGTCCACGTCTCCATGTGAGGTTTCTAACTCCAAATTAAAGGTGGAGGGAATGGTCACTAAGACATTGATATCCATTGATAGGTTCGACCAATTTCCGCGCGGCGAGTCCGCTTCTATCACGATCTCTCCGCTCTTCTGGTATACAGACCATACCATGGCTTCGAAGCGCTCGGTTGCACGCTCCATGCGCCTAGCGTCCATTCGGACCTCAATTTCGGTACGATTGCTACGATTAGTCTGAATCTCGACATCGGCGTGAGACACACTTATAATTAGATTGTCACCGCTATCTACCTTAAAAGTCTCCTCGATCATCACTTTAGAGTCCGACATACTCAAACGCACTGGTGAAACCGTTTCAGCATATAGTTTGGTCTGCGTAGTGGCCGATTCAATTCCGAATGGGTTATAATCCCCATAATGAGCCTCTTTGGATAGGTTTTGAAAAACCTGAAGGCCGCCAATTGCGACCATTACGACCAGAACAGTTCCTGGAATTTTTGTTCGCATTGTTTTGAGAGGGTTGGCAGGAAAAGAAAAATGAAGGGAATGGTGAATGAGTTTTCCAATGAGATCGAAAATCCCATTACGGCGGAAAAGCCGCAGGGTTACTTAGATTGCGAAACCAATGTGATAATTGGATGGCTTCAGTCTCCAAAAGGTTTGCAATCCGTATATTACGCGAGCATGAAAGACGTTTAGGTCGGTCTTCCTTGAGGAAGAACGACCTTTTCGTTTACCCACAACGTTGTCAAAGAATGGTTTGGATTTAGAGATCTTTACTTCCAAACACTACCAATTCGGCCATTGAAAACTGCAAATCAAATACGAAAGGAGTTCTTGGAGTTCTTCCAAGAGAAAGAGCATGAAATTGTGCAGAGTGATTCTCTCGTACCGGGTAATGACCCGACTCTCATGTTCACGAATGCTGGGATGAACCAGTTTAAGGATGTCTTTCTGGGCGAGGGAGAGCGGTCCTACGTTCGGGCAGCTGATACGCAGAAGTGTTTACGGGTATCTGGTAAGCACAATGACCTCGATGAAGTGGGGTACGACACGTATCACCACACGTTGTTTGAAATGCTGGGTAATTGGAGTTTTGGGGACTATTTCAAGAAAGAGGCCATTTCTTGGGCGTGGGAGCTTCTGACTGAGCGCTGGGGAATGGATCCTGATCGACTTTACATCACCGTTCACGAGGGAGATGACAAGCTAGGATTGGAGGCCGACGAGGAGGCCGCGTCGTTCTGGAAATCTGAGACATCCATTAACCCGGATCATATTCTCTATTGCAATTCCAAGGACAATTTTTGGATGATGGGAGATACCGGTCCGTGTGGTCCGTGTTCAGAGGTACATATTGATCTTCGATCTGATGAAGAGCGCGCTCAAACACCGGGGCAGAGTCTAGTCAATATGGATGATCCTCGCGTGATGGAAATCTGGAATCTGGTTTTCATCCAGTACAACGCGCTGGGAAATGACGTATTAAAACCGCTTAAAGCCCAGCATGTAGATACTGGAATGGGTTTTGAACGCGTAGTTGCGGTCCTTCAGGGTAAAACAAGCAATTACGATACTGACTTGTTTTTGCCGTTGCTGGATGCTGTGGCTCAGGAAGCCGAAAGTGTTGAGATCAAATCGTATCAGGACGCAAACAAACTGGAAGGAGATCAAGGCGATCAGGTTCGTATTGCGCTGCGTGTTATTGCCGATCATTTGCGTACGATCTGTTTTGCCGTCGCGGATGGAGTAATTCCGGGTAATGCTGGACGCGGCTACGTGATCAGACGCATCATGCGACGTGCTATCCGGTATGGATATCAGACGTTAGGCTTTCGGCGTGCTATCCTATTTGAAAAGGTAGACATCCTCATTGACCTAATGGGAGAGCAGTTTCCGGAATTGGTTCGGGGAAGAGATTACATTCAGCGCGTCGTGAAGGCTGAAGAAGTCAGTTTCCTTGAAACGCTGGGAACGGGACTGGACTATTTCTCAAGCGTTAGTCCTTTTCTTGAAAGATTGTCTTCTGGAGAAGATCAAACGTTGATCAAAGCCGATATAGGAGCGAATAAGCGCCTTGGTGATCTGCTGAGAAAAGCGTACATCGGTGGCGAGTCGCGAGAAGAGATTATAGAAAACCTATCTGCGATTGGTGCACAGGGTAATTTACCTGGTGAAATCGCCTTTTTGCTACATGATACGTTTGGATTCCCTGTGGATCTTACCCAGCTCATGGCTCGGGAAGCTGGCTTTGGAGTGGACATGGGACGCTACCAGGAGCTCATGGACCAACAGAAGACACGGGCTCGGTCTGCTGCCTCATTCAAAGTAGACCAGAGTTCGATTGATGAGTGGATTCAAGTTTCCAAGGGCGGGGATTCCCAATTTGTTGGGTATGCAAGTACTTCTGAGCGTGATCTAAATATCATTCAGATGCGCACGGTAGGATTGGAAAATGATGAGTCTCGTCATGAGTTGGTTTTGGATCGGACTCCTTTCTACGCAGAGAGTGGAGGACAAGTAGGAGACATGGGGTCGTTGAATGTTGGCGGTGAAGTGATCCAAGTACTGGACACAGTGAAGCGAACAGGCCAGATTATTCATATCGTAGACCGTTTGCCTTCAGAAGCTTCCTCATCTGTGCTCGGCCAAGTAGATAGCCTCAGAAGAGATCGCATCGTAAAGCACCACTCTGTTACTCATCTCATGCATGCAGCGCTAAGAGAGCGCTTGGGCACGCATGTAGGGCAAAAAGGGTCATTGGTGGCTCCCAATCATCTTCGTTTCGATTTTTCCCACTTTGAAAAGCTGACATCAGACGACTTGATTGCAGTTGAAAACAGGGTCAACGAGATCATTCAGAGAAACATTCCGAAGCAAGAGGAAGCAGGTGTTCCTATTCAAGAGGTTATGGATCGAGGAGCGATGGCGCTTTTTGGTGAGAAATATGGAGACCATGTTCGGGTCATTACCTTTGATTCGGACTACTCTGTAGAGTTATGTGGAGGCGTGCACGTTAATGCAACGGGTGAAATTGGTCTGTTCAGGTTCACGTCCGAAGGGTCAGTAGCCGCTGGTATTAGGCGGGTAGAAGCCGTAGCCGGTATGGATGCGCTTGGGTTCATTCACCAAGAGTTAGGTGAATTGGATAGAGTCCGAGGACAGTTCAAATCCTTACAACGGCCAGCAGATGAAGAGATTGCTGACCTGATGGCCCGATCTAAGTCGCTAGAAAAGGAAGCTGAAGCGCTTCGGATGGGTGCGCTTCAGCAGAAAGCGGAAGCATTTTTACAAAACGCCGAAGATCTCGGAGCGTTTAAGGTAATCAGAGGCCGATTGGATGGCGCAGACATGGGAGCGCTGCAGGAAACTGTTAGTGGGTTGCGAGATAGCGCTGGCGCAGGCCATGTGATTGTGCTGGGCTCAGCCGATAAAGAAAATGGCAAGGTGTATCTCGCTTGTGCTGTTTCGGACGACTTGATTGCTGGCTCTGGACTGCAGGCATGCAAAATGATTGGACAGATTGCCAAAATTGTTGGTGGCGGCGGCGGTGGGCGCCCAACCATCGCAACGGCGGGCGGCCGCATGCCAGAGAAACTGATTGAAGCTTTGGAAGCTGTTGCAGAGATCGCCAAAAGTCAGCTTGCCTAACACGCTTCGGTTTCAGCGTAAATTGATTGTCCGAGGTTGCAGACCTACCTCTTGTATAGCTAGTTTTTCGGCCCTGTTGCTATGGGCTTGTATGCCGTTTGGAGGGGTGCCGGAGTGGTCGAACGGGGCTGTCTCGAAAACAGTTGTGCGCGCAAGCGTACCGGGGGTTCGAATCCCTCCCCCTCC
>DKOG01000271.1 GCA_002469915.1 Bacteroidetes bacterium UBA7368 | reverse complement strand
CATACCCAGCGAAAGACTAAACAGAGCCTGCCCGAGCGCGCTCATTACCACGCTTCCGGTAATCTTAGAGAAATCAGGCTGAAACAGGTAAACCAAACCTTCCATGCCTCCCGGAAGGGTCACAGATCGAATGGCCAGAAGGACTAGAATGGCCAATAGTAGGGGCATCAATACTTTGGTCGTTCGCTCAATACCCTTAGATACGCCGCCTTTGACAACGACTATAGTCAACAATAAAAAGGCACCCGTCAGACCAATGGAAAGACCGGGATTCCCGATTAACTGTGTGAAGAGGTCATTACTGGCCTCAGCCGTCATCACCCCACCATACACACCTGTTATTGCTCCCCAAAGATAGGACAAAGTCCAGCCGGCTAAAACGGCGTAAAAGGAGAGAATACCAAATCCCGTTAACACGCCGAGGCCTCCGATATAGGGCCAGAGGGTGTTAGGAACGAGTGCTTTGAAAGCCCCAACTGGATTTTTTTGGGTCTGCCG
Source organism: Bacteroidetes bacterium UBA7368 (assembly GCA_002469915.1). Classification (GTDB taxonomy): domain Bacteria; phylum Bacteroidota; class Rhodothermia; order Rhodothermales; family UBA10348; genus UBA10348. Next base: position 4,165 of record DKOG01000271.1, on the reverse strand, counting down.
ACCAATGGCTAGCTCAGCCAACACAACAGGAATACCTACGACTAAAACAAAGCCGAGATAGAGCAGGACAAATGCGCCACCCCCATTTTCACCGGCCGTGTAGGGGAATCGCCAGATGTTTCCGAGTCCAATAGCGGATCCAGCAGCAGCTAGAATGAATCCTGTTTTACCACTCCACTGACCGCGACTTGCAGAAGCCATGAGATGCTTTACGTTGATTTATGGGTTGACCTAAAGGCAGATCGGCGTAATTAAGCCATCAGAAAAATCTGTAAGGCGCCGAGCGCACGTAATAACCCTGATTATATGGTGAAATGCAAGCCATAATGTCTCTGAAATAGAATTGGGTTGGATTGATTGGACACCATTACTCAAAAAGAGAGGAATTTGGGGTGTTCTAAACAAAAGCGGGGGCGGTGACAAAGTCAACGCCCCCGCGAAGCAGATCAATAAATGAGTCCGCATAACAACTTAGAATGGAAGATCATCATCCGGTTCAAAGGTGTAATTGTCAGATCCTGAGTTGGAAGCCTTCGCTGCTGCTGGAGCTGCTTGTGCTTGCTGCGGGCGAGGTGAATCGGAATAGCTCTCACCGCCACCACCGCCACTACGTCCACTGAGCATCATCATTTCGCGGACCTTAATCTCGGTGGTGTATTTTTTGTTACCATCGCGATCATCGTAGGATCGAGTTTGTAACGAACCCTCGAAATAGGCCTGAGAACCTTTTTTGAGATACTCATTGCAGATTTCAGCAAGACGACTCCACACAACTAGGTTGTGCCATTCCGTCTTTTCGACCATTTCACCTTCTGCATTTTTATACGACTCGTTGGTCGCGAGACTAAAATTGCAGACCGCTGTACCGGATCCGGTATAGCGCAATTCGGGGTCTTTCCCCAGGTTTCCGACTAGGATAACCTTATTAACTCCACGTGCCATCTAAACACCTCCTGAAAATTATTTACATGAGCCCCTGGCGTTTCTATGAGTGCCACCGGCAAAAGCCGGCCTTCGGGTTCTATCCCGCTATTGTCAACTGAAACCACCAGAAGATGCAAAGGGTGTGGTAATGAAGAATCCCGCGCCACTGTCATATTTAACGGAAACCCATTTAGGCCACCATTTCATAGAGTCACGGAGATTCGATTTGTAACTTCTGACCAGAAATGTAGGCTCCGCCTATGACAGCATGCTGTCAGTAGGGCCGACACTTTGATCGATCCATTTTACGTTTCCGGCAAGAAAAGATCTGAGTTCAACACCGGAAGTTTTCCACAAAAGAGCATTTCATGTCTGAGAAAATATTTGATCCGGTTTTTACGGAGTCCGGCGAGTCTCTTGAAGCTTATGCTGATTTTGTTGCCATCGTACGTCAGTTACGAAGGGACTGTCCTTGGGACCAGGTTCAAACGCACGAAAGTGTAAAACATTTGTTGATCGAAGAAGCCTATGAAACGGTTGAGGCGATCGATGATGAGGACTGGACTCAATTGCGTAAAGAGTTGGGTGACATCCTTTTACACGTCGTATTTCACAGTGTAATGGCTGCCGAAGAGGGCACGTTTACCTTGAAAGACGTCATAGACTCGGAGTCGGAAAAATTGATACGTCGGCATCCACATGTGTTTGGCGATACCGAAGTAGATAACGTTCAGGATGTGCTCACCAACTGGGAGACGATAAAGATTCGGGAAGGGGAGAAGAAGTCCGCCATGGAGGGTGTCCCTCGGAACTTGCCTGCTCTTCTTCGAGCGTTCAGGATTCAAGAGAAGGCCGCTGGCGTTGGATTTGATTTCCCTGCACCGGAAAATGCTTGGGAAAAAGTGGATGAGGAATTGGGCGAATTCAAAGCGCTTCTTGCTGGTGATGCGTCAACAGTAGAAAAAGAGAAGGAACTGGGTGACCTATTTTTCGCTCTTATTAATTACTCGCGGTTATCTGGTCTCAATCCGGAGAACGCATTGGGTCGGACAAATGACAAGTTTATTCGGCGATTTCAAGGTGTTGAGAAAGGTCTGGAGGATGAAGGCATATCGCTCGTCGATGCCAACCTCGAACAAATGGATGCTCACTGGGATCGAATTAAAAAAGAAGAGCGGACCTGATTGAATCAGGCCCGCTCCACGTAAGGACTACACGATCTGCGAGATCGATCTTACTTCCCACTTCTTTGGTAATACGTTACCATACTGGCCTTTGCCAAGGTGTTGTTCCAAAGATTGTATCCAACAATAGCAGGATTCGTGCTCACGTCTAATCCAAGTGAGTCTGTTTTCAGGGCGTAAACGGTAATGATATACTGATGTAAACCGTGACCTTCTGGGGGACACGGACCGCCATAACCCGGAGCACCGTAGTTTGTGATGCTTTGGATGACGCCATCAGGCATAAGGTTCAACGCGGTGTTTCCAGCGCCCGATACGAGTTCGTTAGTGCTTGCTGGAATATCAAAGACAACCCAGTGCCACCATCCGCTGCCGGTTGGGGCATCGGGGTCGTACATGGTAACGGCAAAACTTTTCGTTCCTTCAGGAGCATTTCGCCAAGACAATTGTGGGGATTGATTCGAGCCAATGCACCCAAAGCCATTAAATTCTTCAGTGATTGTAGCTTCTCCGCCTAAATCGCTACTGGTCAAAGTAAACGTTTGCTGTCCGTGGACTGAGCTTGTGAAAGCCATGAAGAAGGCTAGAAGCAGGATTGATTTGGTCATAACTAGTTCTGTTGGTTTGGTGTTGATGCTTTAATCTAGTCAGGAGCAGGGGGCAATCAGTAACCGAAAAAGCTCAAAAAGTATTGCTAAAAGTTCAAGTTGATTGATACTGTTTAGGTGTCACGCCAAACTTCACTTTAAAGGCCTGAATGAAGTTGGATAGGCTCTCATATCCAATTTCCTCGAAAATATCTGATGGCCTTTCGTTTTGGTATTTCAACAGAAACGCGGAGTGTTCAAGTCTCTTATCCTGAAACCATTTACTCGGCGAAGTATGAAAGTACTTTTCAAACTCTCGTTTGAACGTGGATACGCTCATGTTTGTTAGAAATGAAAGCTCCTTTATTGTCAGTTTATTGAGCTTGTTACTTTCGATTGTTTGAACAAACTGATGTTTGTTGTTGTCGCTATTACTAATCAGAGAGTAAAGAAATTCCACTCCATTTGACTCTGCTAGGTATAGCATGATTTCCTCAAATTTTGTGGCTAGAATACGTTTTCTAGTATGAGGCGAAAGGATAAGAATGTCTGTCAGGCTATCCACAAAGCGCTTTATGAACGAGTCATACTCAAATGAGTACGTCGAGAACAGGTTTTTGAAGTTAGACGGCTCTAATTCGTATTTGCGAATGAATTGGAGAACAGCTTCGTTGGAAAAGAAAAATAGAATGCTCCGATAATGATTCGAATCGCTCGAAAGCTTTTCCGTCATTAAACAGTGCCCTGATTTCATTAATAAAAATCGAGAGCTATCTATGGCATACGAGGAGTTGTCAAAAAACACCTCTTTCGATCCTTCTTGAAGAAAGCTAAATGTGTTCCTGCTTAATAAAATTTGCTGTTTAGATAGTTCTGTAGTGCTTTCGTAATCATAGACCATGATCGAATCAGAGTAATCCAGATCTAATTCGCCAGGTAGGTTAATTATCTTCATCGGGGTCAGAACTGAATAGGCCTAGTGATCAGCTGGCAACACTTCTACGGGTTGAAGTCGACCTTCATCTCTATTCAGGAATTCCTGATACAGATCCAAGTGTCTGCTTTCGATCGGTACATTGAACCCGTCGATAAAGAGAGCCAAAATATTGGTGGACGTTTCAAATGGATCCCCATCTGATAAAAACAGGTTGGCTTTTTTGCCTACTTCGATGGATCCATAGTCAGCATCGATACCGAAGATTTGTGCTGGGCCTAATGTGACGGCTTTAAGCGCCGCTTCTTTCCCCATGCCGTAAGCAGCAGCAAATCCAGCATTAAATGCGAGATTACGCACGTTTTCCGTTTCTCCGCTTCGAATAGCGACCGTTACACCTGCATCTGCCATCAATCCGATATTGGCGTATGCCCTGTCGTATCGATCTGATCCTCTCGTAGGAGTGGCCAACATGGGGCCAACAAGGCACGCGATCCCAGCTTCAGCCAGCTTGTCCGCAACGCGCCAGCCTTCAG
>DKOG01000283.1 GCA_002469915.1 Bacteroidetes bacterium UBA7368 | reverse complement strand
TTCGGGATTGCTAAGTTTTTGAATCCCGACCTGACCGCCTATACGCTTCCCATGACGCGTACCGAGGTGCGGGTAATGACTCCCGAATATGCCTCACCCGAACAAGTCAGAGGGAATTCGGTCACGACGGCATCCGATGTCTATCAATTAGGCATCTTGTTATACGAACTCTTGACGGGCCATCGACCCTTCACCTTCGAAACGAAGAAGCGGGGCGAAATCGAAAAAATCATTCTGGAAAAAGCTCCTGCGAAGCCTTCCACCATGATTTCAAAGATGGAGGAGCTGCCTGCTTCCACGGCAACTCCGGAAACGGTGTCGGTGAAAAGAAGGACTCCTCTAGAACGACTTCGCAGGCAGCTCTCAGGAGATTTGGATCGAATTATTCTGATGGCTCTTCGTAAGGAGACCGATCGACGATACCAGTCGGCCGATCAGCTTCTTCAGGATCTTCAGAATTACCGGACGGGACGCCCCGTGATGGCTCAGTCAGATACGTGGACGTATCGCACGAGCAAGTTTGTGCAGCGCAATAAGCTGACCGTCACCACCTCTGCTATCGTACTGCTCGCTTTGGTGATTACAACGATCGTTTCGTTTCGTTTTGCCTATGTGACAGCAGAGCAGCGTGACCAAATAGTGCTTGAGGCGCAAAAGACGGAGCAGGTAAAAGATTTTTTGCTTGAGTTGTTTGTTCAGGCTAATCCGGAATTTAATGGTGGAGTAGAGCCGACGGTTTATTCGTTGCTTAAGTCGGGGGCAGAAAGCATTTCTTCTGAGTTGGAGGACCAGCCGGCCGTTCAGGCTGAAATGATGTACACGATCGGGTTCGTGTATACCGAACTGGGGTATTACGACGAGTCCTTACCCCTTCTGGAGCGGTCTCTAGAAATCGAAAGGGATCTGGCTGGGGATGGGATTACGCCTGGCCTTGCGCAGAGTCTCTATGGAATGGGTTACTTGAAAGGAGAGGAGCGAGACCGAGAGGAAGCTGCTAGGTACCATTTGGAATCCTTGAACATCCGAAGGGCGCTCTTTGGTGAGCAGCATTTATTAACGGCAGAGTCCCTCAATGACTTGGCTGCGGCTATGTATTCGTACCCTCACCCAAGCTCGGATACCCTGCTCCATTTGTGGAGTGAGGCGCTTGACATCCGCGTGGCGCTTCTGGAGGATGATCACAAGGATATTGCTGAGACGCTTGGAAATCTGGCAGTCATCCAGCAAGACCTAGGAAACGATGACTTGTCCGAGTCGACCTACCGGCAAGCTCAGGCCATGATCGAATCCACCTTGGGCGAAAGACATCCGTTTTACGCTACCAATCTGTACAATTTTGGTACGTTGATGGCTTACGTGGACCTAGATGAAGCGGAGCGTCTCTTCAGAGACGTTATTTCACTTCGGACTGAGATCTATGGTCCAGATCATGATTTGGTCGCCAACGCGATGAATCAATTGGGAAGGGTGCTTCTCGGAAAAGGAGTCTTTTCTGAAGCAGAGGATATGTTAGTGGACTCTCGTGACCTTCACGCAGCCAATTCCTCTCCAAACGACTTCATTGTTGCGCGAGACAACTTTACGCTGGGCAGGCTCTACGAAGCATGGGGGCAGCCAGATAAGGCACGCGGCCAATATGCTGCGGCTATTTCGATCGCGCGGTTAAATGACATTGCAGATAGTGGGATTGCCTTTGGGATGCATCAAAGCCTTTCACGACTCCAAATGCTCGAAGGCAATCACCGAGCAGCGGCGCTCAACCTGTTGTATGTAATCGACTTAAATTTGCCTTTGTGGGGTGAATCGGACCCTGATATAGCTTCGGCACGGCTCATGCTAGGAGAGTGTCAGATAGAATTGCGCCAGTATGACGAGGCTATCGAAACGCTTGAGAAAGCGATCGAGTTTTACGCTAACAACGCAGAAACAGGATCATCGGACCTAGCGCAAGCCGAGCTTTTTCTTCAGGCAGCCAGGGCAGCAGCGAATTAGCCGTTTTTATTTTTGCCTTTGGAGGAGGTGGTTTCAAAAAGTAAACCTTCTCCTTTTGCGGCCACATCGATCTTGATGATATCGCCTGGCTCAATCCACCCGGAAAGGATTTCTTCAGCCAATTTATTGGTGATCTCTTTTTGAATGACTCGTTTCAAGGGCCGCGCTCCGAACACCGGATCGAAGCCAATTTCTGAAACGTAATCGCGCGCTTTGCTGGTTAAGTCTACTTCAATTTGATTACTGACCAATGCTAAGCGGCGCACGTTCTCAAATTGGATGTCCACGATTCGCCTGATCTCTTTGCGACCCAGAGGATGAAAGGTCACGATCTCGTCAATTCTGTTTAGAAACTCGGGACGCAGACGCTGTTTGAGAAGATCGAGTAGTTCCGTCTGCAGTTTGGCCTCATCGTCGGTCGTAACATCACCATCTAAGGCATCAATCCGAGACTGAATTATTTCAGATCCTAGATTGCTCGTCATGATGATAATGGTGTTTTTAAAATCGACAACTTTGCCTTGATTGTCCGTTAAGCGACCATCGTCCAGCATCTGTAGCAAAATATTGAAGACTTCCGGATGGGCCTTCTCGATTTCATCTAGGAGAACCACCGAATAGGGCTTGCGACGAACCTGTTCGCTGAGCTGTCCACCTTCTTCATAGCCCACATATCCCGGAGGGGCACCTACCAGTCGACTCACGGTGTGACGCTCCTGATACTCGCTCATGTCAATGCGAACCATGGCGTTTTCATCGTTGAAAAGAAATTCAGCGAGAGCCTTGGCTAATTCAGTTTTACCGACTCCCGTTGAACCCAAAAAGATGAATGAGCCAATTGGACGAGTTTCCTCCTGTAATCCGGCTCGGCCACGCCTGACGGCATTTGCGACTGCTGCTAAGGCTTCGGGCTGCCCGACAACTCGTTTTTCAAGAGATTCTTCAAGGCGAAGTAGTTTGGCGCGCTCGCTTTCCAACATGCGGCTAACTGGAATGCCCGTCCAACGTGCGACGATATCAGCAATATCTTCGGAATCAATCTCCTCGGAAAGCAGCGCGCCACCCATCTGGATTTCATCGAGCTTTTGCCGTGTTTCCGTTATGACTTCCTCTAGCTTCGGAATCTTGCCGTAACGCAGCTCGGCTACTTCTCCATATGCGCCAGAGCGTTCGAGTTGCTCCGCTTCCAGCCGGAGGTTTTCGATTTCTTCTTTGGCTTGTTGCATGGTTAGAATCAGTCCCTTCTCCTGATTCCACCGAGCTTTGAGTTCGGTTCGTTTCTCGTCAAGGTTGGCAAATTGCTCCTTGATAGAGGCTAGTTTTTGCTTGTCCTTTTCTCTTTTGACGGCCTCGCGCTCAATTTCGAGTTGTCTGATCTGACGCTCGAGCTGATCGAGTTCTTCGGGCATCGAGTCAATTTCGATGCGGAGTCTCGCCGCTGATTCGTCAATCAAGTCGATCGCCTTATCTGGCAGGAATCGATCGGTGATATATCGATTGCTTAGTTCTGCAGCCGAAACAAGAGCGCCATCGGTAATGCGTACTCCATGGTGCACTTCATATCGCTCTTTGATGCCTCGTAGGATTGAAATAGTGTCCTCGACAGACGGCTCACCAACCACGATGAGCTGGAAACGGCGCTCTAGTGCCTTGTCTTTCTCGAGATATTTTCTGTACTCATCAAGCGTGGTAGCACCAATAGCGCGGAGTTCACCGCGGGCAAGGGCAGGCTTCAGAATATTTGCAGCGTCCATTGCGCCTTCCGCAGCACCGGCTCCAACAAGGGTGTGGATTTCATCAATGAATAGCACGATTTGGCCATCTGATTCCACAATGCCCTTAACAACGGCTTTGAGACGATCCTCAAATTCACCTCTGTATTTGGCTCCGGCAATGAGCGAACCCATGTCTAGGGACAATATGCGTTTGTCTTTCAAACCCTCAGGCACGTCACCTTGAACGATTCGAATCGCAAGACCCTCTGCAATGGCCGTTTTACCGACTCCGGGTTCGCCTACAAGAATGGGATTGTTTTTCGTGCGCCGCGAGAGGATTTGTAACACGCGACGGATTTCAAGATCGCGTCCGATTACAGGGTCTATTTTTCCTTTGGAGGCGAGGTCATTCAGGTTTCTAGTGTAGCGTTCAAGCGCTTGGTATCGACTTTCAGCATGCTGATCAGTCACTTTTTCGCTTCCTCGAACATCCTTCAAGATGCCCAAAATTCGATCCTTGGTCACACCCTGGCTTTGGAGCGCGATACCAATATCTTCATTCGAGGAGGCAAGGGCGATTAATAAGTGCTCTGATGCCACATATTCATCTTGAAGCTGCTGCGCTTCGGCGAGCGCTCGGTCAAACACTTTTTTCGCATCGGACCCGACATATTGGCCTGAAACGGATGCCCCGGTCACTTTTGGAAGCTTATCCATGGATTGCTCGGTCTTAGCCATCAGCAGGTCGATGCTGGCTTCCAGCTTATTAAGCATGGTGACCACGATTCCGGAGCTATCTGCTAGAAATGCGTTTAGCAAATGAGCTGGTTCAACACCCTGATGATTTCTGGATGCTGCCATTTCTGAGGCTGTTTTAACAACCTCTTGAGCTTTGATCGTAAATTTCTGCAGATTCATGTATCTCTTCCATCAAAAAAGGTGTGCAACTCCGACGATATGTCAGAAAAATCGGATAGTTTGCGTTGCACAGAAGCGTACGAAAAGTATACCAATCTCACGAGTGTGCCAATATGACAGCACCAGTCCGTCTTGGATTGCGAGAAAACCTAGCTCAATTTAGTCTTCTTGTCCTGATAAATGGGTTTGTAGGTGCTATGGTGGGGATGGAGCGCGTCGTGATTCCCATCCTCGCCGAAGAAGCTTATGGATTGGCGTCTTACGTCGCTGTTTTATCCTTCATCATCACATTTGGAAGCGCAAAGGCCCTCGCCAATTTATTAGCGGGAAGGCTTGGCGATCAGTATGGCAGAAAAAAGCTCCTGATAGCGGGCTGGATGATTGGGATCCCCGTACCCCTCATTTTAATGTGGGCTCCCTCCTGGGGATGGATCGTTTTTGCCAATGTTTTGCTGGGGATGAATCAAGGATTTTCCTGGACCATGACAGTCGTAATGAAAATTGACTTGGTCGGTCCGAAGCAGAGAGGGTTGGCCCTGGGTATCAATGAATCAGTGGGCTATATGGCCGTTGGGGGGGCCGCGTTTTTTTCCGGTCTGATAATGGCGTCGGGCGCTACCGATCTCGTCTTTCAGATAGCCACGGGAATTGCGATTGTGGCCCTCTTAGTCAGTTTCTTTTTTGTGAGAGAAACAGCGCAGCATGTCTCGATGGAGGCCGGAGAGGTTGGGGATGCCCCTGATGTACCCTCTTTTCAAGAAGTCTTTAGGCGAACCTCATGGACGAATCGACGCATGTTTGCTGCCTGTCAGGCAGGTTTGGTTAACAATCTAAATGATGGTCTGGCGTGGGGACTGTTTCCTCTATTTTTTGCCTCGCTCGGATTGACCTTAGCCGAGGTAAGTGGGGCGGTTGCTCTGTATCCGTTGGTCTGGGGCGTGGGTCAGTTATTTACCGGGAGATTGGCTGATTCGATTGGCAGGACGATTCCCATCGTTAGCGGGATGATTCTGCAGGGGATGTCCCTTTTATTTTTGCTTTCAGAACCCGGCAACCTGGGTATTACATTGGCCATGATTGGTCAGGGCATGGGCACAGCCCTGGTCTATCCCTCATTGCTTGCCCTCATATCAGACGCGTCCCGGCCCGAATGGCGTTCTTCATCGCTTGGGGTCTACCGACTTTGGCGAGACGGTGGGTACGTTGTTGGAGCTGTAATGGCCGGCCTGCTGGCCGATCGCTTAGGGCTCGGGGTTTCCATTGGCATCATCGGTGGGTTGACCGTGATATCCGGATTGGTGGCTTTGGTAAATCTGACTTCCCAGCAAGAGGGAGAGTAGGCGTTTAGTGATCCATTTCCATGGCGGTTTCACCCATTCCTTCTCCTCGAAGGGAAACCGTTTGCACGAAGTCCAAGAGCACGGTGCCCTTACCGTTCAGCCGGAGACCTACCTTTCCAGATCCGGGGTCATCTCCATGACCGTGTACGATCAGTTTTTGATCGGCATAGGCCCGGAAGTGGGTTTGATCGGCCACGACCCGGTATGAACTCCATCCGGTTGGCGCATACGGCTTATCATCCATAAGGTATAGGTCTCCATTTTCACTGCGACCTTGCTTCATAGCAATCTTAGAGATGGATGTGAAATGATAGTTATTGTTATCTATGACGTGATGCACAAACATGACCGTGCCTTCAAAGTCGTCTAGGTTTAACGCTCCATCAAGCTGCATCGTGGTCATCGGACGATCAAAGGTGAACATGATGGGGTTACCCTGAGCCGAAAGGGCCAATACGTCACCTCTTTCTGCCCCGTCTCTCATGGAAGACATGAAACCAGATTCGTCGCCGTAGAAGGTAACGGCATCATGCCAAGCTGATGCACGAGTTGGTTTCCAAGTCAGACCACCCTCGCTGTTATGGGCAGGAGCACTGGATTGAGTAGAATCGGAGACTGCGGGAACGTGGACCCCCGTGTTATCGACAGCCTGAACGCCTACACCATATTCGAAAACCATGCGGGCGCCGTGATCAGCGGTCGACCATAGTAGAACCAATCCTCCTAGACCAATGATATACAGAATGGATCTGAACATCATTTTGTCTTCCAATTTCAGCAAGAAAAAGGTGATTCTGAGCACGGAGAAGGCACCAAAGAAATAGACTACATAGTGTGCGAGATCCGAGTGTTCAGTCAAGAGGGCGTTTGCAGCGGTTGGCAGAAAGACGGAATCACCTGCGGCTTCCCCCGTGAGTAGGGCCAAAACTGCGGCAAGAGTGCCCGATATGTAGAGTACTGTAGCCGCGTTTTTCCAAAATGGAAGCTTCTTTAAGATCATCCCAATCGTGTCAAAAAGTGCTGCGGTAAATAGCAGTGCAATAGGGAAGTGTATGATCAGAGGGTGCACATTGGGCGCCCATTCTGGCACAAAAGGCATAAGTCAGCTCGGATGGTAAATTTGAACACGTAACATACGTAGGGCATCGATTGTACGCATCAGCCTGAGTTGAGTTACCTTTGAAGTGGGGAACAGGGATGCTCGAACTGCATTTGCCTGACACCTTAAAAAAGCGATTACATGGCCCCTTCAAAGATTCCGTCCTCAGACAACCAAGAATGGTGGGACGACTTCAAAAATTTACTTGAAGATCAGTATGATTTTCCGTCTCTGTATCTGTTTAAATTTATCGCCCCGAAAGAACAGATGGCGGATTTGAAAGAGGTTTTTATCGGCAACGACATCAATGTCAAAGCTTCTTCCAAAGGTAAGTACCAGAGCGTCACGTCCCGAATATTGGTCGATTCGAGCCAGGAAATAATTGATATCTACCAGCGTGCTGGCAGCATAGAAGGAGTGATATCACTCTAGGCTTGTATCAAAAGGCCGTTTCAATGTGGTCCAGCAAGTCATCTACTTCTTCGATGGTGTTGTATTGGCCCAATCCGATGCGAAGCATGCCTCCTTTTTCCGTCAAGCCCAGTCTTTCGATTACTTCGATGGCATAGTAGTGACCATCCCACACGAAGATATTGGCATCTCCTAGCGATTCGGCCATATGTCTGGGATGCACGCCTTCTTTCGTGATAGCTACTGTTGGTACTCGGTCCACAAGGTCGACATCTTCGGTGAGGCCATAAATCGTTACGCCCGGAATGTGCTTCAATCCCCGAATGAGTCGGCGTCCCAATTCGCGTTCGTACTCGGCGATGACATTGAATCCAGAGATGATCCGCTCTCGACGAGAGGAACCACCTGCTCCCATCTCTGAGCCCACCCACTCGAAGTGTTCGACCGCTCCAAGCGTGCCAGCCATCCCTTCATGGGATTGAGTGCCCGTTTCATAGGCACCGGGAAGCGATTTAGTGGCCGGACGCACTTTATAGGGGGTGTACGCTTCAAGAAGGTCTCTTTTCCCCCAAATCAAGCCTTGGTGAGGGCCATAGAACTTGTAGGCTGAGCAGGCCAAGAAATCACATTCAATAGCTTTGATATCCGTTACAAAATGAGGAGTGAACTGTACGGCGTCTACAAAAACGAGGGCACCAACTTCGTGTGCCTTTCTGGAAATGGATCGGATATCATTGACTGTTCCAGTTGCATTGGAGGCATAGTTTACCGCAACCAATTTGGTTTTTGGTGTAAGCACCCGATCGAGGGCATCCTGGTCATACCGGAAGGTTTCGGGATTGAAGTCCATCCAGCGCACCTTTAACCCATGGTCTTCGGCCATGAAGAGCCAGGGGCTCACGTTGGCATCGTGGTCCATACGAGTAACGACGATCTCATCGCCAGCCGACAAGGTGCGACCGATTGAGCGTGAAAGGTGCAAGGTCAAGGTGGTCATGTTTTGACCGAAAATAATCTCACCTGGGTCGCTTGATCCAACCAGATCGGCTAGTGCGGCATGCCCTTCGTCCATGAGAGCATCAGATTGCCGGGAGGTAATGAACGCTCCACCCCCATTCGTATTCATATGTATAAAATAATCCTGCATCCGATCCATGACCCGTTTTGCCACTTGTGTGCCACCCGGATTGTCGAAATACACACGGCGCTTGCCGTTATCCGTGACGGCTAAGGATGGAAATTCGTTTCGAATACGATGGATGTCGTAGGCCATGAGAGGTAACAAGGTTTGGTCGTGTTGGGCGATGGGCGAATCTACGCATCTTAGGGGGTTGAATGAAGATATTCTATCGACTATTCTCGAATCACTTATAAAAATTATCAGCTTATGAAACGCATCCTCTTTCTTGTTTTCCTTTTTATTCCGGCGCTTTTGTCCCAGGCACAGACGCTTCTACTAAAGCCAGACCGGGTATTTGATGGAGAGGAAACGCATGCGGGGTGGGGCGTTGTGGTTGAGGGAGAGATGATTGCAGACGTAGGGCCCATTGCTGGTCTTTCGGCTGACCAAGTCATTGAGATGAGAGGAATGACATTATCTCCCGGTCTGATCGAAGGACACGCACATGTATTGCTCCATCCCTACGATGAGACCAATTGGAATGATCAAGTGCTTAGAGAATCTCGGGCCGAACGAGTGGTTCGGGCGACGGTGCACGCTACTAATACCCTGATGGCTGGATTTACCACGATTAGAGACCTGGGCTCGGAGGGCGCAGGATATGCTGATGTTGGCATTAAACAGGCCATCAACAAGGGGGTGATTCTCGGGCCGCGTATGCTGGTCGCCGGACGGGCTATCGTGGCCACAGGAAGTTATGGACCAAGGGGTTTTGACCCGGCCTTCGACGTGCCATTGGGTGCAGAGCCAGCCGACGGAGTGGATGATTTGGTGCGAGTGACCAGGGATCAGATTGGAAAGGGTGCGGACTTTATCAAGGTATATGCCGACTATCGTTGGGGCCCCAACGGTGAATCTATGCCCACTTTTTCGAAAGAAGAACTAGATTTGATGCGTCGTACTGCTGAGAGTAGTGGACGGCCACTAGTTGCTCATGCGGGAACAGAGGAAGGTATGCAGCGGGCCATTTGGGCTGGCGTCGAAACCATTGAACACGGCGATGGGGGTACTCGATCCGTGTTTAGGGCCATGGCAGAAAAAGGCGTGGTTTGGTATCCCACGTTAGCTGCTGTTGAGGCTATCTCATCGTACTCTGGGTGGGAAAAAGGGAAAGATCCTGAACCGACGCGAATTACCGTTAAGAAAGCAGCAATGAAGGTAGCCTTAGAAGAAGGCGTCTTGATTGGTATGGGAGGTGATGTAGGTGTCTACAGCCACGGGAAGAACGCCTGGGAAATGGAACTGATGGTAGAGTACGGTATGAGCCCTCTCCATGTTATGAGAGCTACCACATCACTCAATGCGCGAACGTTTCATCTGAGCGATCGCGGAACCATCGAAGTCGGTAAACTGGCCGATCTTGTGGGCATGACAGGGGATCCTACAGAAGATATCAAGGATGCCTGGAACGTTACATTCGTCATGAAGGGCGGAGAAATAGTCTGCCACGACAATTGATTACTAGATTTCTTTGAAAATCTTGACGTCCAGCCAGGATAGTTGTTTTCCTGGGCTAGCCTCTATCTGGGTGGCAACTACCTCCACCTTTAGATTCTGTCGCTGAGCCTGAATCATCAACTGGTTGATTTCATCGGCTTTGTGCTTCAACTCTTTGGCCAACAAGAAATCCTTGTCCCTTAAAAGCTGATCGACAATGTCGTCTAGATTGTCTTTGTTAGGAGTTTCCAACCTATTGGGCTGTACGTATGGAGGAGTAGGCTCAGCGACGGCCGTCTGCTGCTGCTCTCCACGGGTTAATGGCGCATTTGAATGTTGGACTGTCCCCTGTCCTGCATTCTCGTGCATATGATTCGAAGTCTCGATCGGAGCGGGAATCTGAACATCTGATAATTCAGGTCGGTCCAATATTTGAGTATCCCAAACTGGATTGAACGTTTCCTCTTCAGGTTCAAAGGCATCCCGCACTACGACTTGAGGTGGTTCTTCAACCATTTCCAGCTCGCGCTTTTTCCGAGGACGCTTCTGACCAAGTAAACGTGGAAATATTCGTTTTTTGTATTTCATAAAAAAGAAAAAGGGGTGGCGCGCCACGCGCGCCACCCCTTTCGCATATTCTGCAGTCGATCTACTTCAAACGGAAGGTGACCGGTAGAGACATTTTGACCTTAACGGCTTTACCGCGCTGCTTACCAGGTTTGAACTTGGCGCTTTGGATAGCACGAATGGCTTCCTCATCACACCCTGCTCCAATACCACGGGTGACGACGGGGTCATGCACATTACCTTGCTCGTCTACGACGAACTGAAGGAAAACACGGCCTTCAACGCCTGCTTTTTTGGCAATTTCCGGGTAGCGAATTTTTTTCTGGAGACCTTCTAGTCCACCAATAAGCTCTGGAGACTGCTCTACGATAACGAAGATTTCAGGCTCTTCTTCTTCCTCTACCTCAGGTGGTGGAGGTGGCAGATCGATGACTTCGTCCAAGTCAAGGGACATATCCAGATCGAGTTCATCATCTTCGAGAACTTCGTCATTCGGGACTTCAACCGGGACTGGTGGACGCGGTGGTGGTGGCGGCTTTTCAATCTGCTGTGTTTGCTGAATGTCTTCCATCTGCACAACTTCCTGTTCTTGTAGCTGGACTTCAAATGTGTCGTCCACACTCATATCCAGTCGGAAGGCCACAATGAGAACGGCCAAGGTCATGACCATTCCAATTTCGATAAAAAGCGGATACCGTTTCCGGAGATCAGCTTTGTCTGTTTTTCTAAGAGCCATAATGCTTATATGGGCACCTGAGGTGCACTTTTTTAATTCGTCTTTCGACGCCAAGATCGACCGGGATTGCGGGGTCAAACCGGGTCAAGGCAAGATTATACGTCAACAGGCACGAAAACGGAAGTGAAAAAAAGAGGTCGTCCCTCTCGAAAGCCATTTTTCTCACCACTTAGAACTCGAGCTCGTAGGTTAAAGACCCTTATGTGGAGGAGAAGTTGCTCCTCTTTTTTGGGGCAAAATGTGTTCAGACTGGGGGCTCGAGACGAAAAACGATGTAGAGTGCCCAGGCAGCAAAGCCGGCAAGCGCGCCAGCCGTATCTGCAACGGCGTCGAGGACATCCCCCATTCGGCCGAAGGGGAGCATTTCTTGATACCATTCGGTGGCAAATGAAAACACGACCACAATCGCCGTAATCGTTAATGCCCTAGTTAGTCGATCGTGGGCCAAAGCAAATAGCCACAACAGCGAGAGAATGAAAAATAGACCGGCATGTATCGCCTTGTCGAAATCTAGAAGGGATGAGTCTGGATAGCTCTTTCCAGGAATGGTGAGCCCGATCACAATAAATGCTGTCCAGCAAATAGCGCAAATAAGGACGATTTTTCTGCGGTTCATTCGGAAGGGAGTAGTTGGGCGATAGCCGATGGTAACAGTTCCAGAATGTCTGAAGCTACCATGGATGGTGCGGCACGCTCTTCTACGAATAGATCAGCGGCAGTTCCAGCCAAATGAATTCCGCCGATGGCTGCATCGAGTGGCGACAATCCTTGAGACAAAAGGCCGCAAACTACGCCGGCCAGTACGTCTCCGGAGCCGGCCGTTGCAGCACCCGGGTTTCCCGTAGTGTTAATGACCTGATGCCCATCGGGTGAGAAAGTGACCGACGGCTGCCCTTTCAAGAGGAGTATCACGTTCCACTCTTTGGCAAACTGTATGCCCATCTTGAGGAGATCTATTTCCGAAGAGGGTCCCAGTAGACGATGAAATTCGCCTACATGCGGAGTGAACACCCACTGGCCACCTGAATGAGCTCGAACCCAATCCCGTTCTTCCATAAGTGCAAAAAGGGCATCAGCATCAACCACGCAAGGTCCATTAAAGGATGTGAGCAGTGCTTTGACGAGGTCGGGCGCGCCTTCGGCGCGCCCGAGACCGGGCCCAACCAAAAGTGATTTAGCTTTTGTCCAGCGCGCTCCCAGTTTGGTGACTAAACGTTGAACAGCATCTGCCCCATTTTGTGCGTTGTCCGGCCAGGATTCAACGGGGATATCGTCGAGCTTCTCTAGTAGGATAGTCCGGATTTCTTCCGGACAAGCACAAACTACGTAGCCGCTTCCCGAGCGAGCTGCTCCGCGCGCTGCCAAGGCGGGTGCACCAGGAAATGAAGCTGATCCGCCGGCAATCAGGGCTGGACCGCTGGTATATTTGTGGTCCTTTCGGCTCTTTTCAGGAAGTCGTGCCGCCACATACCTGCTATTTGAAATACGCGGGCTGTCATGAGAGGCTGCAATGCGTTGCAGCACATGGGCTGGAATACCAATGTCGACAACATGCAGCGCACCGGAATAATCAGGACCATCTCCAAGGAGTAATCCCGGTTTTAAGGCGCCCATCGTTACGGTCTCGGCAGCGGCCACGGCGCATCCCATCATGTGGCCACTATCGGAGGAAATGCCAGAAGGCACATCGACAGATAGGACCGGGACCATTAAGGCATTCATCCAACCGATGACCGCATCATACGGAGCTCGAACGGCGGATTGTAACCCCGTCCCCAACAGGGCATCCACTAGCAGGTCTGGCGTTTCCAATTTATCGAGTGCGGCGGTCGTGCTAAACGGCAGCACCGTCAGGTTTTTCTGAATGGCCGCTAGTTTCCGAAGGATCTTCAGATTAGCGGCTGCATCGTTAGTGTAGCCTGATTCGGGTGCCATCAGAAGCACTTCAATGCGATGACCATAGCTGGCGAGGTAGCGTGCAATCACGAAGCCATCTCCCCCGTTATTTCCTTTTCCACATACGCAGATTACGTGGCCCGTGGCTGGAGAATCTGCCTGCGAATAGACGTCCATCAAGAGTTCGATCATTTCCTGAGCGACTCGAGTGGTCTCTCGTCCCGCAGACTCCATGAGTGTGAAACCGGGAATACCGATTTCTTCAATAGTCACCCGATCGGCTTGGCGCATCGCGGCAGCGCCGAGAACAGGAGCTAGTTCATTCAACGAATTCGATACCGTGTTCATTTGGATACCTCATTGCGTATCGGTTGAATCGCTCAGAGGCGCAATCATGGGCCAGCTTTGGAAGTCAATCGTATCGGGTAGCACCGTTTCCCAGCGTGCTCGGACCGGTTCAATTACCTCGATCCATCCAATTGGATCTGCAGGAATCCATTTCGGAAAAAGAGCTCCAGCCCCCCAGAAGGGAGAAGAGGACGCTGATTGGTAAACCCGCAACTTCGGTTGGAGCCCACCGGGCAGCTGGGTTATGAGCATATCGGATTCGCCGGATTGATGACGTTTAATCAGGCGATTGTCACGCAATACGTCTGTGGTAAAAAAGTGATCAGGTTCTTGCCCGTCCTTTTGAAGGGACTGAATGTGGAAGGCGAGTTCACCGGTATCTCGTTCGTTCGCAAACTGAAAGTAGCCAGTAATGAGCGAATCAGATCCTCCAAAACCACGCTGGTTGAACTCTAAAAAGAAAGGCTCATTGAATTTGAAACTACCTTCCCGTTTTAGGACAAACATGGTTGGGAAAGGATGGTCGAATTCAGCCGGATAGACGGTGCCCGACGTATCACGAATGACCGCGTCTTTGAGTTCTTGAACGGGTAAGGTCGTTCTGAATCCAAAGGTTTCACCTGGCCAAATGGTCTTGAGTAATGAGGCCGAGGTAGTCGTTGAGTCAGGAATCCATGAAAGAAACTCGGGTGCGACGGGTTCTTGTAAGCCTGGGGAGACGACAAATGTATCGATGGAGGAATCCACAAAGTTGTAGGAGGAGTCCCGTAGAAGCCATGTGTTTTCAATGGTGTATGAACCCGGTACCAATGATGGCGTGCGCACAAACACAGAGCGCGCAATAGATTCCGTGAAATAGACACTCAAGTCTCCAGAAACAGGAAACCCGGTTGAGTCCCTCACTACTGGTGATTCGCCTTCGTTTAGGATTCGGTCATAGGCGTTGAGGTCTACATCCAAGGATTCAGAAAAACGAATTTCAAGGTCTTGGGTCGAGACAGCTCTAATCCGATCAACCTCAGGTGAAACGTCATCTCTGGCCGCTAACACCCACGGGGTGATGGGAGCGACACCCATAGAATCGGCTGTAATTCGATCTGTAGGTGGCACACCAAAAGGCTCTCCAGGATTCAGTAGTCGATTTCTGTTGCCATCACGCAAAGCAACGACGAAATAATCCTTTTCAGCTAAATGAGTGAATCGGAACGTTCCATCATTACCCGTTTGGGTTCTGTACAATGGCGGACCACTTAGCGTCGTTGAGTCTCCGTCCGCGTAGGCGAAAATATCTACATTTTGACCCACGGATCCATCCGTACTGCGGACGACCTTTCCGCTCAGCTTTCCCGCATCAATTGTAGAGCCCGTTGAAAACGCTAACGTGATGGGAGCCGTGAGAGCAACACTTCGGCTATCTCGTAGAGACGCTTCCAGCGTAACGATATACGTTGTCTCGGGTCGGGGTTCTTCCGGTAAGCGGACTTTTACTTTTTTGGCCGACCCACTTATTTCAGGCAGGCCGTTTACATCTGGAGTGATCGAAAAAGCCCGAGTGAATGAACGCATGTCAATGGCTTCATCAAAGAGAAACTCTAGCTCCATCCCACTGAATTGTACCTGTCCGTTTTCCGGAATCGTAGTCAAAAGGGTGGGGGGCGTGGTATCTGGAGGGCCACCAGTAGGGGGTACCGGTACCGCACACGCCATCGGTAGGAGGGCCAATGCAGATATGAGTAACCGACGAATCAATTGCTATCGGTGCGGCGTGACCGCAAGTTGAACAAGAGGTAGGTCCCAACCGCTGATGCTCCAATGAGCACAATGGGTTCTAAGACACGGCGGAGCCCTTTTTTTAGGGGAATAGCGGGTTGGAGGGCGGCGATATCTGGGTCTGAAAGGGTCTCAGCGGCTTCTCGACTCACAAGGTCTGAACGTGTATTTGCACAGGAATTAGATGTCACGGCACCGTCCGACGAGGTGAAAATGGCCGTTGAAGAGGCTGTAACGTGTCTGCGTAACTGCTTTCTGCCAACAGACTGCCACTCGATACCCATTCGATCTATTTCGAGCTGTAATGAAGAGGATGCAGGCAGGTTTTCAAGTCGATGTCCGTTCTCTTCCGTCAAGATGCGCATGATCTCGATACTGAGTGGTTCTGGAACGGACTCGGTATCAAATCGAAAGGGCTCTTGCTCCGTAAGAACAGACTGAGCGCATTCAACTAGAATATGCGCCGCTACCTGCAAGTGAGACTCTGCGTCAGATGCATCTTGAGCCATAATACCCGAAACAGCACTGCCGCTGAGGAGGAGAATGCAGGCAGTAATTCGAAAATATATCTGAATGCTGGGCATATTTGGGCTAGATGTGGTCACAGTGCCCCAAAATGCAACAGGAAAGGGCGGCAATCAATACAGATTTTATGCATTCGTGACAACAACCTGGATTCTAACTGCTGCTAAACAAAGTAGGGGCGCCGTTCATTAGAACGGCGCCCCATTTTGTAGCATCACTTTAGATTTGCTTACGCGTAGATGCCGCGTAATTCGAGGGCATCCGCTACCCGTTTGATGGCGAGTACGTAGGCGCCGATTCTCATCGTCACATTATGTTCTTCGGCTTTGTCGAATACATCGTCGAACGCCTTGTGCATCATGCGGTCCAGTCTACGATTAACTCGGTCCAGCGTCCAAAAATAGCCCTGGCGATCTTGCACCCACTCGAAGTACGAGACGGTCACACCACCAGCATTAGCTAAAATGTCTGGAATAACTGTGCATCCCTTTTCCTTCAGAATAACATCTGCTTTGGGAGATGTAGGGCCGTTGGCCCCTTCAGCCACAATCCTAGCTTTGATCGTGTCCGCATTTCGGCTGGTAATTTGATCTTCTTTGGCGCACGGCGCGAGCACGTCAACGTCCAAAGCGAGCAATTCCTCATTGGAGATGAGTTCCGCCTTGGGATACCCTTCCAAGCTGTAGCCATTGTTCTTTGAGTACTCGATCATAGCTGGGATGTCCAAGCCACGTTCGTTGTAATACCCACCAGACACATCTGAAACAGCCACGATCGTACAGCCTTGCTGTGCAAGCAGCTCAGCAGCAATGGACCCGACGTTTCCAAATCCCTGAACAGCCACGCTGCAATCGGATGGGCGCATGCCCAGTCTGTCCATTGCGGCCAGCGTCACGGTCATTACACCACGGCCGGTAGCTTCGCGACGCCCCCAAGATCCACCTAGTGAAACCGGTTTACCTGTAACGACGGCTGGTTCAGTTCTTTTGACAGTCATTGAATACGTATCCAGTATCCATGCCATCGTCTGTTCGTTGGTGTTCATGTCCGGGGCCGGAATATCTTTATCCGGTCCAAAGACGTCGGTTAGATTAGCGGTATACCGCCGAGTAAGGCGTTCAAGCTCGCCTCGACTCAATTCTTTGGGGTTACAAATGATGCCACCCTTTGCACCTCCAAAAGGCACATTCACGATGGCGCATTTCCATGTCATCCACGCAGCAAGTGCTTTTACCTCGTCTAGGTTCAC
>DKOG01000126.1 GCA_002469915.1 Bacteroidetes bacterium UBA7368 | reverse complement strand
GCCTGCCTAAGTTCGCATCCTTCGTCTAATCTCAAGATCTGGTTTGAACCGGGGCGATTCTTCACTGCGGAATCGGGCATATTGCTCGCTACCGTTAATACGCTCAAGCAAACTCCTCACCGCACGTTTGCAGGAATGGATTCAGGCATGAATCACTTGATTCGCCCCGCCATGTACGATGCCTACCACGAAGTAGTAAACCTGTCAAACCCCTCTGGAGAGCGGATTCCGTACGACTTGGTCGGGAATATCTGCGAATCATCCGACTTTTTTGCCAAAAATCGGCCGATTCAGGAGTTATCAGAAGGAGACGTCGTAGCTGTTCTCGATACGGGCGCCTATGGCCTTTCCATGGCCACAACCTACAATATGCGCTCCCTACCGGCTGAAGTATGGATTGACGAGGCACTCCAAGTATCAGTTATCCGAAAACGGAAATCAGCAGAAGACATTGTGCGCGAGGCGCTAGACAGCGACTAAAATCAACCTTGCTGTACCCCAACCTCTAGAACCGGCAGCCCGTTAATCTCAGCTTTCAACCGGTCTCCAGCATGAACAGGACCCACTCCTTCAGGCGTACCGGTAAAAAGCAGGTCTCCCGGCTCTAAAGTGAATAAGCCGCTACACCAGCTGATCAATTCGGCCACGGGGAAGATCATGTCTGAAGTATGTCCAGACTGCCTAACCTCTCCATTGATGGTGAGATGAAGCGTAAGATCCTGTGGATCAGAAATAGACGCTCGATCCACGAAGGGGCCCAGAGGTGCAAACGTATCGAAGCCTTTGGCAACTGCCCATGGATGTCCTTTCTCCTTCGCCTGAACTTGCAAGTCCCGTGCAGTCATATCCAGACCGACGGCATATCCTTCTATGTAGCTCAGTGCATCTGATTGAGCAATGTTCTTTCCTCGTCGACCAATGAGACACACCAATTCCACCTCGTGATGGACATCATTAGTCATTGGATGGATTACAACATCACTTCCGGAGGCTATCAAAGACGACGCAGGCTTCATAAAAACCATGGGTTGCGTTGGAATAGCATTCCCTAATTCTCGAGCGTGCTTGGCATAATTGCGACCAATGCAGACTACTTTTCCGGGTCGATATCGGGTCTCCCCTAGAGAAATTCGATAATCCTCCATCATCCTATGCTTTGTTTGGCGATGATTAATGTCTTAAATTTGTGTGCTACGCGGTTTTATGACCGCATTCGATATAATTGCACTCTCGCGTTGGTAATCACTCCCGCGCCCCAAAGAAGAGAACATAATGTACGCGATCGTTGAAATTGCTGGAAAGCAGTACAAAGTGTCAAAAAACGACACCCTGTATGTGCCTAAGCAAGATGCCACTGCCAAAGACAAACTGACATTTGATCAGGTTTTGCTTGTCGCAGATGGTGACAAAATTACCGTTGGTACACCTACCATTACGGGTGCTGCTGTAAAAGCAACCGTTCTGGAGCAGGTCAAAGCCGACAAAGTGCTGGTTTTCAAAAAGAAGCGTCGTAAACGCTACAAAGTGAAAAACGGACATCGTCAGCCTTACACTCAGATAAAGATCGACTCTGTATCTGCAGCTAAGAAAAAGGCGGCACCGAAAAAGAAAGCAGCCCCTAAAGCAAAAGCCGCACCGGCAGACGCTGAATAATCAATCTCTGGAGGTCTGAAATGGCTCATAAGAAAGGAATGGGGTCCACCAAAAATGGTCGCGACTCCAACCCCAAGATGCTCGGTGTTAAAGCTTTTGGTGGTGAATTTGTTAAAGCAGGCGCAATCGTGATTCGTCAGCGTGGAACGAAATTCCACCCAGGTGATAACGTTGGGCGCGGGGGCGATGATACGCTTTTCGCTATGGCTCCTGGTACCGTCCGCTTTACGACAGGACGCAACGATAGAAAATTCGTTCATATCGATCCGGCTACTGCCTGATCTTTATAAATCGACTTTTAAAAGGTCCCTCGCCCATTCGGGCGAGGGACCTTTTTTTATGCCCGTGACACAGTCCTAGCAGAAGTTCTGAACGGTAAGTTTGTCTGCCTTCTGGAAAATCCTGCCTACCTCAACCATCCGCCATAGTGCTTAAACGCCCTGTTTTGCCACTTTTAGTTCTTGGCAAGTGGTTTGTTATGGAAAGGACGAACACTTTTTCCAATACCTGGAAAAGCGTTCAAACAAATAACCGAAATGGGATGAACCGCCCAATAATCGAGAACCGTCATGATGCGCAAAGTTGAACTACAACCAAAAACCGAATCATTCCTTTCAAGCCACCGCTTGCCGGAACTGAATTTCGAGTTAACCAATCTTTCATACTCCTCCCTGCTGCCTATTTGGTCAGCTATCCAAAACGGGGAGTTTGAATCCGCTAGAACTCGCGTTCTAGAAACCATGCAGGAACGCAGGATTTTTCCTGCCGAAGAACGAGCTGCATTGAAAATTGCTCTCGCCTCCTGCGAACTTAAACTTGGCGCCACCGATACGGCCAAACGTATGGCTGGCCGTTCATTGGATCTCATCAGTAATCAGTTTGCAGCACATCGCATCCTGCTTCAGATCCATGTTGCACACAAAGACTTTACGGCAGCTTATTTACACTTGTTAAATCTACCGTTGCCAGTCAATTCCCTTCTATGGGATGAAGAACTCTCGTTTCAAGATATTCAGGTAGCGCTTGCAGCCTGGGCTTGGCAGCTGGGCGAATGGGATCAAGTTGCAGACCATCTGCACATGGCCTATCCAAACGGACTTTCAGAAATGCCTCCAGAAATCAGAGAAGACTGGTTCAAGCTGGCACTTTATCGTGGCAAAGCAGACGATGCTGCAGCTGCGGCCGCTAGCCTACTTAGCGATTACAGTGTCGATGATGCAGACGAAATCCTGCAAACTATTGTGCAAAGTGGCTGGACGGCTGAGGCTCTCCCTCTATACCGCTCTTTTTACGCCGACAAACAGGACAATGAATTGCTCCGCCGCCGCCTTGTTGGTCTATGTGTGAAGGAAGGTCAGCTCGAAGAAGCTCGAGGTCTAACCATGACGGGAGCTTTAAAACTCGCTGCGTAATACCGCTGCCCATTTATTCCTTCAAAAGGATATTGAGATGAATACCGGATCAACACAGCTATTTGGTACGCTTTCACTAAAAAAGCTCCCTCTTTCTGAGACGATTAAAGCCTGTTCGACACTACTCTCTGAACGGAGTATTTGTGCGAACGACATCGTTAATATCCTCTCTTGCGACCCGATCGCGGTAGCCTCCATCCTTCACCGAGCAAACAACGCTTTTTACGGCCAGCAGGAAAACATTTCGAGTTTATCTCATGCAGTAGAGGCACTTGGCCCCTACTTCGTTGCTCGTATGATGGCTGAATCTACTGCCGCCGAAACATATACGTCCATTATTGCCTTTACGCGACATGCTTGCGCAACGGCACATATTGCTCATCGTCTAGTCAATGGCTCGTGGCCAAAAAGTGGCAAAGCGGCATCCAAAATCGGATCTGTTTACACATCCGGCTTGCTACACAGTATTGGTCGTTTGGCTATTTGTCATTCCAAACCCCGTGAATCAGCCATTTTATACGGGTTTTCAGATTCCTCTTTTCCACTTGTGGGCAACCTAACGGATCTAGAACACCTCCAATTTGGCACCGATCACTTTGAAGTCGGAGAGTTTATCGCTCTAAAACTGCGTTTTCCGCAGCTTTTAGTCGATGTAATTAGGAGCTACGGCCTCACAGATCAGCTCAATCCGGAAGCTTCCAGCTTCCGACTAATTGAAAGTATCTCGGTAGCCACCATGATTTCCGAGTCTCTTGGTTACGGATGCTCCTCGCAAGGGTCGTTCATAGAGATGGATAATCAAACCACACGAACTCGCTTCGAATCTGCGCACCCTGGACGTATAGAGCAAGTTAGAACAGAGTTTTCGGAAACCATCATGAAGGACAACCAACAAACTCCGTCCTCCCAACCTCGCTCTATTGCACAGGATCGCAGCGCTATGAATCCTGCTGCTAGTAGCACGCCGTCAGCTATGGCACCTATTAAAAGTCACTGAATGTGACCCCTAACGAATGCACAAGGAAGATCAAATGGCAGTAAACACTCAAGTGGCCAAAGAACGCCCCGCTATCCGACATGCACGGCATGTTTCAGGCCGAAATACTGCCAGAGAATCATTTGGGGACTTCACCCAGGTCATTTCCCATCGAATTGGGAGCCTACTCAGTAGCATCGAAGGATATACTGATCTTGTATTATCGTCTTTGGACCAACGCGAGGATCGAGAAAATGCTTTTCGTATTCTGGAAGGGGTCTCTCGAATTGAAGGTGTATTGCATGACCTTAAGCACTATCAGGAGTCTCTTTCGCTTGAAACTCATCCGGTAGAGGCTTCTGCCCTCCTATCCAACTTGTTTGCTGTCCTGGCTGACTCCGAACTGGAGCGCGTTAAGCTTGATATTCAAATCCCACCAAAGAGCCGTCTAAAAGTCGATTCTGAAAACGTGCGACAGGCTTTACTTTCCGTTTTGAGGAACGCCTTCGAGGCCACCTCAAGAGATCATTTGCCGGTTTCGTTCTCTGCGGATATTCTTCCAGGCACCACCCATCTTCGGTTTCGCGTGTACAGTCCCATACCCATGGCAGACGAAACGATTAGAACCCAAATCTTTAAGCCATTTTTTACGACAAAAGCCGCCAACTTGGGCCTAGGCCTAACTATGGCACGCCGCATTTTTCGAGCTCACAAGGGAGATGTTCGTCTTACTTCGGCAGCAATTGAGGCAGGAACGGAGTTCACTTGCACCCTGCCCCTAAATCAGGACTAATAAAGCGCTGTTAGCTACCATCATTTTGGTATATTGCTGATGATTCTTCTCGGGAAACCCGGTCAACCCTC
This sequence comes from Bacteroidetes bacterium UBA7368, assembly GCA_002469915.1. GTDB lineage: Bacteria > Bacteroidota > Rhodothermia > Rhodothermales > UBA10348 > UBA10348. The sequence goes on along the minus strand of DKOG01000126.1, from coordinate 7,271 downwards.
AGCGCATGGACCAGCAGCCGCACCTCCTTTTTGTCGACGACGAAAACCTCCTTCATACCCTTTTTGAACGCCTGTTTACACGCAATGGCTTTAAAGTCACCTGTTGTGCCAGTGCCATTCAGGCTATAGAGGAGCTCAAGACAACTACATTCGATTTAGTTGTCACCGATTTCATGATGCCAGATATGGACGGATTTTCCCTGCTCGGGCATATTCGTGAGCACTATCCCACTACTCGGGTCATTATGGTTACGGCACATGCTAATGTTCAGCATGCGGTTCGCATGATGCAACATGGAGCGATCGACTATATTCCCAAGCCTTTTACGACAGCTGATCTAGTTGACCGTGTTAAGGCTTCTCTCAGTAAAGAAGTACCAGAATCTGCCACGGCTCAATCCGAATCAAAGAAGGACTCCCCCTCCGGCTCTAAGGGTAAGACCTCTGTTCAATACATTGGTGAATCGGCCAGCATCAGCCGGCTGAAGTCAGTACTTCCGAGAGTTAGCTAAAATCAGGCTCCTGTCTTTATCCAAGGCGAAAGTGGAACGGGGAAAGAGATTCTGGCGAAACTCATTCATCACACGAGTGACCGATCAAAAGGCCCTTATCTAACCATAAACTGTGCAAATCTTCCGAAAGAGTTGGTCGAAAGTCACCTATTTGGTCATAAAAAGGGAGCTTTTACCGGTGCTGTCGAAGATATGATCGGTGCATTCGAACACGCAGACAAAGGTACGTTACTCCTAGATGAGATCACGGAAGTTGAGCTCTCTGTTCAAGCCAAATTGCTAAGAGTCTTACAGGAGCAAGAGTTCCAGAAAGTGGGTTCTTCCGCCGTAAAACAGGTCGATGTACGAGTTATTGCAACGAGTAATCGCAATCTCGGAGAAGCCATATCCCTCGGGATCTTCCGGGAAGATCTCTATCACCGACTCGCTGTTTTCCCGCTTACTGTTCCACCTCTCAGAGAACGAGAAGGAGTTGTTGCTTTGCTCGCCCATCACTTCGTAGAAAAATACTGCGCTTTGTACAGCCTAGAGGCAAAAAGCTTGGCTCCAGAGTTAATTAATCACTTTAGGACGCATTCCTGGCCGGGCAATGTCCGAGAATTGGAAAACATGGTCCAACGAGGAGTACTACTGTCCGCAGAGCGTACTGAGATCAAGAAAAGTGATGTCTATGACGACTTTTTCACGGATGCCAATTCTTCTGGTGCCTCATCTGCCCATAACGCAGATATAAAAGCGGCCACCATTGAAGAAATGGAGCGGGACATGATTCTACAGGCGCTGCAGGACTCTGGGAATAATCAGCAGCTTGCTGCGGAAAAACTAGGAATAAGCGCACGTACGATTCGGAATAAGCTGCGTAAGTACCGGGAGGACGGTTACATCGAGTAACGGAAGATTTTTCCGGGTTTCCTCTGGCGTATCATCGGAAATATTTTCCCGATCGGCTGAAAGGCTACTGATCTTAAGGGCGACATCAAATTTTATTTGGTGTCGCCTTTTTTACGCAAAAAGGTCCTTTCAAAGTCGTATCGACCGTTTCTACGGCAATATTAAGCTCTAGTCCATTTTTTTGTCACTTCTTTTTCTAGTCGTGGCACACGGTTTGCAATTGGAGTCTGCAATGTCATCAAACATTGGACTTCGACTCTGTCATGCGAGCCATTTTTACACAACTCAGTTTTTTAGTTGCCGTGCTTACAACGGTTAATCTGAACTCAGACGGAACCACGTTAGTGGTCGCTCTGGGATGGGGCGTCATCCTGGGTTGCATGATTTACCTGATCCTCCTCGTTGGAGATTATTCGATCTATCGTCTGCTTGACTCCTCTCCTTTTGCGCTGCTCTCAGCACGATTTGAAGAAGAGCGGCCAGAAGTTGACTTGATTCAGGACTTGTTTGCAACGGAAGAACCGCTTTCAGGTGCTACAGCACATTCCGATTCGGAATCACTAGCCGCCTAATCCCCTCCTTTCCCCTCACCCCAATCCCCTTAGTACCATGTCAAAAGATCTACAGAGCGTCGCAGTCGAATACGTTGCATCGCCATCCGAAAAAACTCGCACAGCTGTTGTGATGGCAGCAATCCCTCTCGTACGATCCATCGTTGGACGTCTTTCTATTCCTGATCATCCCCTAGCAACCCGCGAAGATCTTGAAAGTGTTGGACAGCTAGGCCTGCTTCAGGCTCTTGAAGGATTTGATCCTGAACGGGGAACGCCATTCGTTTCCTACGCATACGGCCGGGTACGTGGAGCATTGGTTGATTATCTGAGATCAATCGACGCCCTTCCCCGAGAGCGCCGCCGCATGTTGGCCCAAGCACACCACACTATGGACGTGTTACGACAGGAACTGGGAGAAGAGCCATCTGATATGGCGGTAGCAGATAAATTGGAAATGACGATGATCGAGTATCACACGCTTCTTCGTGACGCCCAGTGCCGATTCTCTCTATCCTTGCACTCCCCTATTGACGGCGAAGGTGATCAGACCGTTTTGGAATCGATTCCAAATAAAGATACCCTCCAAGCCTTTGAAGCGATCGATACCGAATCTCTAAAATCGTATATCGGTACGCTTATTAAAGAGCTCCCGGAACGTGAGCAAACCATTCTAGCACTATACTACTTCGAGAACCTTACGCTGCGCGAAATTGCAGGGTTAATGGATCGTACCGAAGCCCGAATCAGTCAGATATTGGCCAAGGTCCTTAAAACATTGCGTGCTCAGTTAGCACAGGTATCGTCAAAAGCAGCCTAAAACAACTCTTTTAAGGATACTGACATTGAGGGATGGACAGTCAGGGGCGCGGCCAAAGGCCGCGCCCCTTTTCTTTTACCCTGAAAATCCTTGTTTATTCTTCAGCAAAAAAGTGAACAAATGGAGTCAGATACTGTATATTGCGAGGCTTGACAGGAACTGTGCGTTTTCGCTTGTTTCTGCTTTACAAACCGCTTTAGGCGGTTTTCTCCATTAAGACTATTACAAAAAGCACGTCGTTAAGACGGAAGAGGTTTGTCCATGGGTGTTATGAACAAACTCCGGGAAAACACTGGAGTCGTCCTCTGGATTCTTGTTTTCGCATTTGGAGTTATCTGGGTTCTTCAGGATTCAGGTGGACTCGATGCTGTCGGTAACTTGAGTAACAACATCGGAACCGTGAATGGCACTGCCATCACAATCGATGAATACAATCAGGCTGTAGACGGACAGGTGCAGAGCTACCAGAACCAAACTGGGGATAGTATGCCTCCTCAGATGTTGGACCAGACACGCGACCGTGTTTTCGACGAGCTCGTGAGCAACAAGCTTCGCGAACAAGAAATGGAACGTCTAGGTCTAGGTGTCTCCGATGCCGAACTTATTGAGATGATTCAAGGGGACGATCCTCATCCAATTATCAAAGCTTACTTTGGTGATGGCGAAGGTGGTGTAGACCGTGATGTGCTTCAGAATTTCATTGCAAATCCTGAAGCGGCTGCCGACTGGCTCAATATTGAGTCCTACATCCGCAGCGAAAGACGTCGCCAGAAGCTTGAAAACTTAATCAGTTCGTCCGTTCGAGTAACGGAAGCCGATGTTCAAGAAGAGCATCGTCGTCGCGAAGCAAAAGCCAACGTGCGCTACGTAGCGCTTCGCTTTACGGCTCTTCCTGACGAAGACATTTCCTACGACGATTCAGATCTGCGCAAATTCTACAACGATAACAAAGACGAGTTTGAGAAAGCCAAAACTTTCGATCTCTCTTATGTAACGATGTCGAAGTCCCCTACCCCAGAGGATACTGCCGCTGTGATTTCAGATCTTACTGGACTCATTCCTACGTTTGAAAGTGCCGAAAACGACTCCCTTTTCCTTGCTAGGAATGGTTCAGAGCGTCCTTACACGAGCGCCTACTTCCGTCGCGATGAGGTTGATGCCGAATTGGCTTCTGCAGTTTTCGATAATCCTGAAATTGGAACGGTTGTCGGACCGGTAATTTCTGCCGGACAGGTACACATTCTTAAAGTGATGGATGTCCGCCCTCCCGAAGAAACAGCTGTTAAAGCCAGCCACATTCTTTTCCGGGCTTCTGAAGGCGACGATGCTGCGCGTTCAGAGGCACGGGCCGAAGCAAATCGGATTCGCAGAGAGATCTTGAACGGAGCTGACTTTGCTGATATGGCACGTGAGCACTCCGATGATGGAACGGCATCGCAAGGTGGCGATCTGGGATGGTTTGGTCCTGGACGTATGGTAGCCCCGTTTGAAGAGGCTGCATTCGGAGCTCGGATTGGCCGGGTTGTTGGTCCAGTTGCTTCCCAATTCGGATACCATTTGATTAAGGTCACGGAGAAAGCCCGCGAAGAAGCTCAGATTGCAGATTTTGCACTGACGCTGCGCGCAGGCGTTCAGACGTTGAATCGTATTCAAAGTAACTTGGATGACCTCCAGTACTTTGCGACAGAAGAAGGCAACTTCTCTGAAGAAGCTGTACGACGTGAACTCGAAGTAATGTCCGTATCGATCGAAGAAGATCAGCAGTTTATTCCGGGTCTTGGTAATAGCCGAGCTATGACCAATTTCCTCTCTGACGCCTCCGAGGGCGATGTGAGTCCAGTCATTGAGTTGAATGACGTCTTTTTTGTTGCTTCCGTCGAATCTGTTAATGATTCAGGATTCCAGCCGTTTGACGAAGTTCGTGACCAACTAGAGCCTCGTTTACGTAATGAACTGAAGTCATCCATTCAGGCTGAAAAGCTTGAAGATGCGCTATCTAACGGATTTGAAGGACTTGCGACAACAGTCGCCACGACCGAGCGTACTGCAACCGACCTTTCATTCAATAACCTAACCGTTCCAGGAATCGGACGCGATCCACTCTTTGTGGGTACGGCTTTGGGAATGAATGAAGGTGATGTTTCAGATGTGATCGTCGGTGCTAATTCAGCTTACGTCATTTTATTGACAGGCGTTCAGGAGCCAACGGCTTTAGAGCCCGCCGCATTCTCTACGCTAAAGGAGCAATTAAAGAATCAGCGACAAAGTTTGGTCCGTTCGCAGTGGATCACTGCGTTACGGGAGTCTGCAGACATTGTAGACAACAGACGGATTTTCCTTCAGTAGGCCGAAGGATTTCTAAAAAAGGGGGCTCCCATACGGGAGCCCCCTTTTTTTATGCTCTATAGTAAGCTAAAATTACACCTAAACGAACGTGAGCTTAGAGTTCTAACGTTCCGCGATACACCAAATCGGCCGCTCCTTCCAAATAGAGCTTTTGAGGGTCCGATGACGGCCCCTCAAATCCGACCTTTAACTCTCCGCCCGGCATACGGACGGATATTTCTTGAGAACGCGTTTTACCGGTTCGGTGACTAACTAGGGCAGATGCAATTGATCCAGTGCCGCAGGCTAACGTTTCTGCTTCAACGCCTTTCTCAAACGTCCTAACATGGAATGTGGCGTCGCCCGTCTGTTCAACAAAATTGACATTGGCTCCCTCCTCGCCAAGCCCTGCATCTGCACGTAATCGAGGACCTAGGTGAGTTAGATTTAGCTTAGAGACGTCTTCAACTGGGATAACTAAGTGCTGCGTACCGGTCCAAATGTAGTGGGCCACTGTGCTCCCATTCGGTAAATCGCCGTCCAACGGTATATTTTCGACATAGCCCTTTGGCGCGGGTACAAAGAGACGAACAAGTGAAGCGTCCTCTCCAACCGACGCAGCATATAGCCCCGCATCAGAGTCAAAAACAAGCGGCTCTTCCATGAGACCTGCTTCCCGAGCAAATCGAGCTAAACACCGTGCACCATTTCCGCACATCGTTCCTAACGATCCATCTGCGTTGTAGTACATCATTCTAAATGACGCCCCCTCTGTGTCCGGATTGCAAAGAGCCAAAATGCCGTCGGCACCCAAACTTATGCGCCGACGGCACAGGTTTTTAGCCATCTCGGAGAGCTCATCCCTGCTAAAATTGTAAAACCTATTATCAATCACGATAAAATCATTTCCTGCGCCACTCATTTTTGTAAATTCAACGATGAGTTTCCTGGACTGGATCGACATATAAACAGGGTCGGTTCGGGTGACTAATTTTCTTACCGTAAAGATAATACTCCGTCTTGAACGACAATAATACCATCGAAAAACGACTGCAGATAGAGAAAGCTGAGCCCCTACTGCTATTTGGCTTCAACGATATCTACCTGAAGCGCATAGAACGCGCATTCCCTAACGTTCAAATTACCGCTCGTGGAGATCAGGTACACCTCTCCGGTGAACCCTCTGAAGTAAATACGATTCAACGTGTTCTGAATGAAATGACGGCGCTACTTAATAGAAACGGCAACCTAACAGAAAATGATGTAGACACGGTCCTTGCCTTGTTTGCTCATAATTCTGGGTCTGCGGCTTCTCTTCCCCTGAAAGGATCACATCATACCGTTCTTTTCACGCCTTCGGGTGGAAGTGTCAAAGCAAAAACACCCAACCAAATTTGCTTGGTAGATTCGGCGCGTAAAAACGATATCGTTTTTGCTATTGGCCCCGCTGGTACCGGCAAGACCTATACTGCTGTTGCGCTGGCCGTTGCCGCCCTAAAATCTAAGCAGGTAAAGCGTATTGTACTGTGCCGCCCAGCCGTAGAAGCAGGAGAACGACTCGGCTTTCTGCCTGGAGACATGAAAGAGAAGATAGATCCCTATCTGCGCCCTCTTTATGATGCACTCGAAGACATGCTCCCCAAAGAGAAACTGAAGTCTTTCATGGAGTCCAACGTGGTGGAGATCGTCCCACTAGCGTTCATGCGCGGGCGAACGCTGAACTCTGCTTTTGTGATTTTAGACGAGGCACAAAACGCGACAGCCCTTCAAATGAAGATGTTTCTAACGCGAATAGGAGCAAACAGCCGATGCATCATAACCGGTGATCTGACTCAAACAGATCTCCCGATGAGAGAAATCAGCGGATTGTCTGAAGCCCGAGAAATCTTGATAGAGATAGACGGAGTCAACTTTGTGTATTTCGACGAGCGAGATGTGGTGCGTCACCGATTGGTGAAAGAAATCATTAACGCCTATTCTCGGTTTTTCGATGACAGAAATAATGCGAAACCCGAATCGAAAAAGTAAAACGTCGATTTAAACGACCGTAGGTAACGCTTCGTTTTCGTAGACTGGCAACTCAAGAATCTCTTTTGGACGATTCGCCTCATTCACGAGCACTACCGTTGCCTTGTGATCCTTCGCTTCTTCTGGAGTCATTTGCGCATAGGA
>DKOG01000198.1 GCA_002469915.1 Bacteroidetes bacterium UBA7368 | reverse complement strand
CCCATGTCATGCATATCGTTTCTTCCGTTTCGGGTCTTCTGGCTGAGGATCGAAACGCACTTCAAGTGTTAGAGGCTTGTTTCCCCGCAGGAACCGTAAGCGGGGCTCCAAAAGTAAGGGCCATGGAAATAATTGATGAGTTAGAACCTACTCGACGGGGCGTTTACGCTGGTGCGGTAGGATACTTAGACTTCCGAGGCAACATGGATACCTGTATAACGATTCGAACGATGTTGGTCACAGGAAATGATGTCCACATTCAAGCGGGCGCGGGAATCGTTGCCGACAGTGTTCCGGAAGCGGAATACGAGGAAACGGTTAATAAGGCCAAAGCCTTGCACAAAGCCATGAACCTTGCAGCCGGTGAATTATTATGATCTGCCTAGATGCCCTAATTAAATCAGGTGTTCAGCCGAGCTTTCGGTCACACGGATTATTTTTCAACGCTAACGTCTCTTCTCCCAATGACTGATTCCCAAACGAATCCCGTGGCTTCTTTTCCACCCGTCGTCGTGTCTGGGATTCAACCATCCGGTACGCTTCACCTCGGCAATTACTTCGGAGCAATCCGACAACATGTCGAATTGCACGCTGCACACGAATCCTACTTTTTCATCGTCAACTATCATGCGTTGACCACGCTACAAGATGCTGAAGCGCTGCGAGCGTATTCGATTGATGTGGCTTTAGATTATCTGGCCCTCGGTTTCGATCCGAAAAAATCGCACCTATTCCTACAAAGCGATGTACCTCAGGTAACTGAGCTTGCCTGGTTGTTTTACACCATAACCTCCGTTTCTCAGCTAGAAAAGAGCGTTTCTTTCAAAGACAAGGTGGCGCAAGGACTTGGAGCCAATGCGGGGTTGTTCAATTATCCCATTTTGCAGGCTGCCGACATTCTTGTCTATGGTGGTACGCGCGTCCCGGTTGGAGCAGATCAGAAACAAAACATCGAAATATGTCGGAATCTAGCTAGCCGTTTCAACGATCGTTTTGCCTCGGCAGATCCTGTTTTTCCCGTACCGGAACCCTACATCCTAGACGAGGTCGCCGTCGTACCCGGGGTTGATGGGCGCAAAATGTCGAAGAGTTATGACAATACGATTGGCATTTTCGACGAGGGTAAAACGCTGAAAAAGAAGGTCATGTCTATCATTACCGACTCTACCCCTCTCGAAGACCCCAAAGATCCAGAAACGTGCAATGTGTTCGCGCTCATCAAACTGTTTGCCGATGATGCCAAGCGAGAAGAAGTTGCCGCTGCATACCGATCAGGTGGCTACGGGTATGGTCACGCTAAAAAGGAGCTTCTTGGTTTGATCACCGAGCGGTTCGCTGAAGCCCGCGAGCGACGACATGAGTTGTCTCGCAATACCGACTATGTTTTGGATGTACTCGCCGAAGGTGGCAAAAAAGGCCGAACCCAAGCTGAGCACTTCATGGAACGTGCTCGGGAGGCAACTGGACTAATCACTACTTACAATCGTTGAGCCATGGTTTTGATCATCGATAACTACGACAGCTTCACGTACAACCTCGTCCACCTTGTGGCTCGAAGCGGGAAAGAACTAGTCGTCAAAAGAAACGATGAGGTTTCCATCGAGGAGATTGACGCGCTAAATCCTGAAGGAATCCTGATATCGCCCGGCCCGGGTCGGCCTGTGGACGCTGGACTAACCTGTGATATTATCCGAACATTCGGTGCCCGGATACCGCTTCTCGGAGTGTGTCTCGGACACCAGGCCATTGGTGAGGTATATGGGGCTGAAGTCACCTATGCACCCGTTCTTATGCATGGGAAAACGAGTGACATCCGCCACAACGGTCACGGCGTTTTTTCGGAGGTCAGCGACCCCTTTATCGCTACTCGCTACCATTCCCTGGTTCTTTCTCCTGACTCAATTCCAGAGGATCTTGAAATTACCGCCCGTTCAGAAGACGGAACCATCATGGGTATTCAACATCGACACCATCCCGTTCACGGAATCCAGTTTCACCCGGAAAGTCTGTTGACGACGGAAGGACCTAAAATGGTCGAAAACTGGATTTCATCGTTCTGATCTGAGGATCTACGGATATTATGCAGACAATTTTAACACAGATAGCGGAGCACCGCGCACTCACCCGAGAGGATGCGGCAAGAGCCATGTCCCTCATGCTAAAAGGCGAAGCCTCTCCCGAGCAAATTGCGGCCTTCTTACTCGGGTTGCGTTCGCGAGGAGAAACCCTAGAGGAACTCATCGGGCTCACAGAATCAATGCGGAAATTTGCGGTACCCGTTTCTGCGCCGGCGCATGCCGTTGATATAGTTGGAACAGGTGGAGACCGGTCCGGATCATTCAATATCTCCACGACGACCGCGCTGGTATGCGCCGGCGCAGGAGCTGTTGTAGCCAAACACGGAAACCGTTCTGTGTCTTCTAAATGCGGATCCGCCGATGTATTGGAATTACTAGGTGTTAAAACGGAACTAGGAAAAGAAGGTGTTGAGTACTGCCTGAATGAAGCCGGTATCGGCTTTTTGTTTGCCCCTTATTTTCATCCGGCCCTGAAGCACGTTATGCCCGTACGAAAACACCTCGGCGTTCGTACCTGCTTCAACATTTTGGGACCGATGTGTAATCCAGCAGCTACCTCACGTCAGTTGATCGGTGCGTTTTCTAGAGAGGTTGCCGAGGCAATGGCGCACATTTTTAGCACTCTAGGTTCAGAAAGGACAATTTGTGTCCATGCAGACGATGGCCTTGACGAAGTGTCGCTATCCGGATCTACTGTTGTGTTTTCTCGACTAACAGCAGACGGTCCTATCGACGTTCAGGAATTCCACCCGAAAGCCCTAGGTATTAATCCTGCTCCCCTTTCTGCCATCATGGGTGGAGATGCCGCAAGGAATGCGGAATTACTGAAACGCGTTCTGAAGGGAAAAGGAGGACCCCGCCGCGACATCGTGCTGCTAAATGCCTCCTTCGCCTTGCTCGCCGCGGGAGAAGTGGACCGACTAGAAGACGGCATTCAGCGAGCAGCAGAAGCTATCGATTCCGGAAATGCCCGTTTGTCTTTGGAACGCCTCGTAGACGTCAGTCAGCAAGCTCCAGAACTAAACGCATGACCCGTTCTTTACCATCCATACTTGAACAAATCGTTGCAGACACGAAAGGGATCATTTCCCAGAGAACGTCTGAGATTCCGATTTCGAGATTGGAAGCGAGTGCGTATTTCAATCGCCCCCCCTTTTCGCTAAAAAAGGCACTCGTCGAAAAAGACTTTGCCATTATCGCAGAGGCCAAGAAGGCTTCTCCTTCGAAAGGAATTATTCGAGCTCAGTTTGACCCGGTATCTATCACCCAATCTTACCAGAATGCAGGAGCAGCAGCCGTTTCGATCCTTACTGAACCGCTTCACTTTCAGGGAGATATATCCTACCTGGACGCCTGCCGTGGCGGCCTGAATATTCCAATTCTGCGAAAGGACTTTATTGTAGACCCGTACCAAGTTATTGAAGCCCGCGCCCATGGAGCAGATGCTGTATTGTTGATTGCAGCTATTTTAAGCCGCTCCCAACTCTCCGAATTACAGGCAGCGGCGGATGAAAACAACCTTTCCACCCTAGTCGAAGCCTATCATGAAAGTGAGTTGGAACGGATTGAATTCGACAAATCTCCCGTCATTGGGGTGAACAGCCGGGATCTGCACACGTTCGAGGTGGATCTTAATCGAGCCATTCGAATGCTGAACGCTATCCCGCAAGAGTGTGTCCGCGTGGCCGAAAGCGGTATTGGGTCGACCACTGATTTGAACCTTTTAAAAGAAAACAACATTCACGCTGCTCTCATCGGTGAGTCCTTCATGCGAAGTGAAGACCCCGGAGAAGCCCTGAAAACGTTTATTTCATCCCTGGCATGACGAATCCTTCCCCTTGTAAAGTCAAAATTTGCGGCATCACCAATCTGGCTGATGCCCGATATGCATCCGGTGCCGGCGCCGATTTCCTAGGATTCATCCAACATGAAGAGAGTCCTCGGTTCGTCGAGCCCAAGCTCGCAAAGGATATTATCGTTTGGCTTTACGGAGCTAAAACGGTTGGTGTTTTCGTAAACAAACGCTCTGACGAAGTGAATCGAATCTCCGATATGGCAGGATTCGATTACGTCCAGTTGCACGGTGATGAGTCTCCTGAATACTGTGAGTGGATTGACCGGCCCATCATTAAGGTATTACGGGTTCAACCAAGCTGGACAGCAGACCATATCCAAGAGGCTGCTGCCCCCTACCTAGAATTAGCTGAGCATTTTTTGCTAGACACCCACTCTCCTTCTGAATACGGAGGGACCGGTGAGGTATTCGATTGGTCTATTCTAGAACACCTAGATCTGGGCCTCCCCTTCTTTCTGGCAGGCGGACTGAACCCTGAGAATGTGGAAAGCGCGATTCAGCTCGCATCACCATACGCAATTGATGTATCGAGTGGTATTGAGTCAGCGCCAGGCCAGAAGGATTTTGACAAGATTGACGCATTTATGGAGACCGCACTTGAAGCGGGAGGATCTGACCTGTGAACCCAATTGAGAATAATGGCCGATTCGGTAATTATGGTGGAGCCTACGTTCCCGAAATACTGATTCCCGCCGTAGAAGAACTTTCAAACGCACTTGTTACTGCCTGCGAAGACCCTGCCTTTCAGGCGAAATATCATGCCTTGCTCAAAGACTACGTCGGTCGTCCGACGGCGTTGACCTTTGCAAGTCGTCTGACCAAAGAATTGGGTGGAGCTCGAATCTACCTGAAGCGGGAAGACTTGTGCCACACAGGCGCGCATAAAATAAACAACACCATCGGGCAGATCCTTTTAGCCCGGCGGATGGGTAAGAAGCGGATCATCGCGGAAACAGGTGCTGGGCAACATGGTGTTGCGACTGCGACTGTATGTGCCCGATTCGGTATGGAGTGCATCGTGTATATGGGAGCCGAGGACATGGAGCGACAACGCCTCAATGTCCACCGAATGAATCTTTTAGGAGCCGAAGTCAGACCGGCAACAAGTGGGTCTCAGACTTTGAAAGACGCCACAAATGAGGCTATCAGAGACTGGGTGACAAACGTCAGGGATACTTTCTACATCATTGGATCGGTGGTTGGGCCTCATCCCTACCCAAGAATGGTTCGTGCCTTTCATACCGTCATTGGCGAGGAGGTCAAAGCGCAGCTTGAGTCACGAGAGGGCCGGCCGAACCCGGACATCTTGATCGCCTGCGTAGGTGGTGGGTCAAATGCCATTGGACTCTTCCATCCCTTCCTGGATGACAAAAACGTTCGTTGCGTCGGCGTGGAAGCATCAGGAGAAGGACTTGAGGGCCGTCATGCTGCGACGCTGACGCTGGGCACTCCCGGGATCCTTCATGGTGCTTTGTCCTATTTGCTGCAAGATGATCAAGGCCAGATAGAGCTGGCACATTCAATTTCTGCTGGCCTT
>DKOG01000231.1 GCA_002469915.1 Bacteroidetes bacterium UBA7368 | reverse complement strand
ACCAACCCCAGTATGGATTCATCTCCATTCAGGAGAAACGAAGCCCGAATTGAATGATAAGGATGAACCGGCTCAATGGTTTGAAACGAATAGAGCTAAAATGGTCGACCCGAGTAACGAGGACGTCGACGCGAACCCAGGCGCTCGGCCAGTCGTTACAGAATGCCAGTCCTGCGGCTCTCGTGATCGCTCAGAAATCATCACCGCCTTTCACCCCGGCGACCAAGCGCTATCCGGGACGATCTGTGAAGTCCTCTACTCTCACCTGCCCACGACAAGCGACGAAGCCAAAAGACATCGTCAACCCGGCAGAGGTAGAAACCTGTTGGTCTTTAGCGACAACCGACAAGACGCCGCGTTTTTCGCACCTAATTTCCAACGCTCCCACGAAGACCTCCTCACACGTAGAGCCATCGTGCGTGCTCTGAAAGAAAACGGAAAAGCCAAACTATTAGGACTCGCAGACGATCTTTGCCACGCAAACTACTTACTAAAGGGAGGACTCACTAATCGTGAAGGAAAGCGGGCGGCACCCGTTGACCTTGCAACTATTATTCGTGGCAAATTGTTTTCCGAATTTTGCTCACCAGGCGGCAGTCGTGTTTCCTTAGAAGACTTAGGGTTAGTCGTTGTTGAATACAACATGGTTGATCTCGAAGACATCGCAGAGCGAGCCGGAATCCCCGCGCACTTAGGGAAAAACATTGTGCGCTGGATCATCGATTCCATTCGCTTGAAGCGAGCAATTTCAATGCCACCAGAGATTCGCGAAGATGACGATTTTGTGTGGGGGTCTTACGCCCAAGACGACAGACGCTACACCTTGGAAACCAAAGACAACGAGGCCCGTTTTCGTTTACTGGGATTCCGTCCCAGCGGCACACCTTACCTAAGTGGCTACGTCGAGGTGCTGCGTGATAAACTAAAGATCGACAACTGGGAGCAGATACTACGCAAGGTATGGGAAATCCTAATCGACGACTATGATGGTAGTGCGGTACTGCGCACAGACCCAGAAGGCACGCAACTTCGCGTCCTCGACCATCGCTATTTATCGATCCGCCTGCGTTCAGAAGACGAATCCGTCTATCGTTGCGATAAATGCTCTCGTATCAGCCACTATTCAGTTGGAGGCATCTGCACTCAATGGCGCTGCAATGGACACGCTAAAAAAGTTCCGAAAGACGATTGGGACGCAGAGATTCAACGTAACCACTACTTTTATCTGTATTCAGTTCTCAGTGACATGCCCTCGATTATCGCTCGTGAACATACCGCGGCGATTGCCACACATGTGAGAGAGACCATTGAAAGCGATTTCAAATCAGGTGAGATCAACATGCTCTCCTCCTCCACGACCATGGAGATGGGCATCGACCTTGGAGACCTTGAAGGGGTCTTCCTACGCAACGCACCACCCGACATTTCAAATTATCAACAACGAGCCGGTCGCGCAGGACGACGCGCTCAAGCAGCGCCGGTCAGTATCACCTACTCACGCAATCGACGCTACGATCAGGATGTCTTCGAGCATACCGAAGAGTTCCTCCGCAAGGAGCCTCGCACACCTCACGTCCACTTAGGGAATAGCCGTTTATTTCAGCGCCACCAGTTCTCGATTTTAATCAGTCACTACCTGGCGGACTTGCACCTTAACGATGCTGGTATTCAAATAGGCCAACTATTCGGGCTACCTCGATTCACCATAGGCGGTGGCACTCTCAGCCCTCAGGGTGGCATGCCCCCCTCCTTTACTGAGGCCGATGAAATGGCATTCCTAGAGCGCATCACCCAGTGGCTCAGCAGCTCGACCAGCGAAGCAGCAAGGCTCCTTGCGGATGATCTACTCACCTCCTTGCTTCCATCGTTAACCGAAAAAGAACAGCTGACGCTCAAGCAACAGAATGCCAACCTAGCCAATACCTTTCTCGCCGAGATCGAGAAACTAGCAAAGACCTTCGGTTTCCGCTTTCGACACTATCTCGATAAGTCAAAAGAGCTACATGACGCCGGTCAAATGGGTGGCGACAAGATGCGTAACCGTGCCTATCGCTGGTCCAACTTACCTATCGTTACTTTCCTTTCTAAGCAAGGTATCATCCCCACCTACTCCTTTCCAGTAGACAGCATCGACCTAGAGGTCCTGCAGGGGAACTTTTCAACCCGTCCGGATATCGAACTATCCAGAGACGCACGCCTAGGAATTTCCGAATATGCACCCGGTGCAGAGGTCATCGCCAATGGACGAATCTGGACGTCGTATGCCATCTCGCAACACCCGCGAGAGTTCATGCCTCCCTTTTATTATAAAATCTGCGAAGGTTGCCGAAATATTGAAGCATGGGAGGATAGCAGTCTCATCCCAAATCATTGTAGTAGTTGCGGCCAGGAACTGGACTCCGCCGAACGCACCTTCATCGAGCCGCGTGGCTTTGTCACCGCGGTTGGTCAATCCAACGGCAAAGAACCACGCAACCGACGCGAGCTGCCACCGCAAGCAATGGAGACCCAGCTCATTGGCAATGCACCTGAAAAGCTCTTTCACGGCAGTGATTTGCTACGTATCGACTGGGCCCTTCAAAACGCACAGGACGGACGTATGGTTGTACTCAACCGCGGCAATGGCCAAGGCTTCGTCAAATGTAGTTGTGGCTACTCCCACGCCGTCACCTATAAAATCCGTCAAGTCCAGCCACACCGAAACCCTTACACCGATTCTACCTGCGAAGTGAGGCCATCAACATGGCGATTTGATTTAGCGCACACCTTCCATACCGATGTGCTACAGGTCCGATGTGGGCTAAGAATCCCATCACCCAAACTTGCCACAGAGCACCCAACTCCGGATGAACTGCAACAAGCACGCGAGAGCGTCGCACGCTCTGCCGCCGAAGCGATTCGCCTCGCTTGCTGCGAACTATTAGAAATCCCTGAACGAGAAATTTCCTGCACCTATCGCTGGCAGGCCGACCAGTCCGTAGAAATCATACTCTACGACAATGTCCCCGGTGGCGCTGGCTACTCGGCCAAGATCTTCGAGCTCAAAGCCTCTGAGATTCTAACCTATGCACGTAAGCACATTTTAGAGTGCTCTGCCGGGTGCTCCAATAGTTGCTCGAAGTGCCTGCGAAGTTATTCAAACCAAGCTTACTGGAATGCCTTCAGACGCCATGAAGCCATCGCATGGATCGACGCACTCCTGCAAGTGGAGCGTCAAGATCCTCGCATCCAGCTGGGGGCTGCAGAGATTTCAGGTGAGCGTGTTCAAGATCTCGCCAATCAAGCATCCAGCATTCTAATCCTCCGCGATCACTTTGGCGATTTCACCGGCGGACTCGATGCCGATGATCGCGGTCGGGAAAATCCGATCAGCACAGCCTATCCAGAATGGACGAAGCTGAACCAGTGGCTAGCTGCGGGCAAACAAGTCAGCATTATCTGTAATCAACTCCCCTGCTTCGGAGATACTTCACTCCCTCGTGCTCGTCGATTTGCCGAATTGCTGCTGCCGCATGTCCGACCAGGCGAACTGACTCTCAAACATGCACAGCCATACGAAGGCACTCAAAGCGACTCACAACGGCCAAGCATGGTTCTCATCGATCAGGCCACAGGCAAGACGTCTTTACTCTACGAGATCAACAGACCCGATGCCGTGCTCAATCAGCTATGGGCAGAATCGATGCTGTTACGTGAAGTCACCGCAGAAGAAGCAAAACAATACGACGTTTCCTGCCTAAGCATCCAAGCGAAGGACCTGGAAAGTCCCGAAACGATTCAACGCTTTCATTACAAAAGCCACGAAGCGCGCCAGTTCGGCAAAGTGTTTGCCTTCCTAGGCAGCAACGAAATAAAGGGCATTGAAATCATCGATCGCTACATGGTCGCAGCGGAGAGCAACAAAAACGCACTGAAGAAGTTCCTCGATGAACTTGCTAACCTCTGGACCACACCACCACAGAATATCGTGCTACAGCATGGGCCGGCACGCAATCAGCAGGAGCGCCCGCAATGGATTGCGGCGATGGATCAGATTATTAAAGGATTTAAGTCTGACCCACGCTTCAAAGATTGCACCCTTCGCAACGAGTTCCGTGGCAACACTCGCCAACGCAATTTCCACGACCGTCGCGTGGTAGCCAAGACCGTGCATGTTGCACCGGGCACACCGCTCAAGCGTAAGCGTAAGGCCGGAGCCGCCGCTCAAAAGCCGCGCACCTTCACGGTAGAACTCACTGGGGGCATCGATATTCTCATGGAGAAATCCGAAGAAACGTCTGCCTTCGTCTACGAAGACTCCCGATAACCATGGACTTTTTCGAGTGAGAATAGAAAATAAATGAAAAAACTAGGACCTAAAGCGAAGCAAGAGTTGGTAGTTCTTGTCAAAAATAGCCTTGGCCGATTTAAGACCGGGCAAGCGCTTTTTTTGGACCTGCACGCGAGCGGCAAATATTGGGAACAAGAAAGTTTCATTATATGGGCAATT
>DKOG01000272.1 GCA_002469915.1 Bacteroidetes bacterium UBA7368 | reverse complement strand
GCAATATTCATGTTATGATCAATCACATTCAGCACTACTTGCAACGATGTGTTGATGATCGTGCGTCCTCCCGGGCTACCAATGGCCATCACAGGGCGACCATCCTTGGCAACGATGGTAGGCGTCATGGAGGAGATCATGCGTTTTCCGGGTTCCACAAGATTAGGTTTCGTACCAATATGGCCATCGCGGTCTGTCACGCCAGGCATTGGGTTGAAATCGCCCATTTCGTTGTTCAACAGAAACCCAGCTCCTTCTACGACAATTGAATTTCCGTATCCGAATTCGAGGGTATAGGTCAGGGAAACGGTATTTCCATCGGCATCAACCACCGAAAAGTGGGTCGTTTCTTCGCTTTCATAGGGCTGCAGAGCATTAAACGCGTTTTCATCGCTTGCAGAGGCTTTGTAGGGATTGATAGTCGATCTCAGATCAGCGGCGTGTTCTTTTGATATTAACCAATCTACTGGCAAATCGGGGTTGAACTTGGGATCGCCAACGTATTGGGCTCGATCGGCAAATGCTCGACGCATGGCCTCGGTTAGCAGGTGTAAATAGTTGGCTGAATTATGGCCGAGTGAAGCCAAGTCGTACGCCTCTAATATGTTCAACATCGTGACGATGGCAATACCGCCAGAGGAGGGGGGACTCATGGAGTAAATGTCATACCCACGATAGGTACCGTGAATAGGGGCTTGTTCATCAGCTTCGTACGCCGCAAGATCAGCCTCCGTTATTAAGCCGCCCCACGTACTCATGAATTCGGCGATCAAACGCGCTGTTTCTCCTTTATAGAATCCGTCTCTTCCGTGATCACGAATTCGTTTTAGCGTCTCAGCGAGGTCTCCCTGAACCAGAAGCTCTCCTGGTTCATGCGTTTCTGTTCCATTCTTGAGAAAGGCATCCGCCGTTGATTGATAGATCGGGTTGTCCTCGGCCATCGAGCGGAACCGCTCTTGGACGCTCTTCAGGTTCCACGTGAACGGGAAGCCATTTTCGGCAAGGCGTACAGCAGGTTGCAGGAGGTCGCTCCATGGTAGCGATCCAAAGCGCTCATGGGCAAGCGCGAGTCCTGCAACCGTTCCGGGAACGCCCGTCGATGTTAGTGCGCGGTGATGCTTGGTTTCATCCAAATTGCCTTCTTCATCCAGAAACATAGTTTCAAAGGCTGCTGCGGGGGCTTTCTCGCGAAAGTTGAAAGCAGTCGTCTCTCCATCAGCACCGTGGTAGACGAGAAAGCCCCCGCCACCAATATTTCCAGCTGCAGGGTGAACAACTGCGAGTGCAAAGGCGGTCGCTACGGCTGCATCAATAGCATTTCCGCCTTGCTTAAGAATATCTCGTCCCACTTCTGAGGCGACGTATTGAGTGGAAACGACCATCCCATTTTCGGCAGGTACGGGCTGTCTTCCTTGTTGAGCAGCGACAGGATGGACGGCTACACATACGATGAGTAGCAATGCGGGGATTGATCGGCGAAGTAAGGACATGTGCGCTAAAGAAAGTGGAGAGGCCGCGCAGCCGTGTGCTGCGGGCCCTCAAAAGTACGTTTCGAAACGCGCCAAATCCAACATTTTTACAAAATGACGCCCGTAGGATCATCTCTCCAAGACTTCAGGACTTTCATGTAATTGGCCCGCTCAAACGCGACAGCGTCTCCCACGTGAAGTTGACTCATGCTGCCTTGCAATTGCTCAACCGACTCATACTCATGTTCGTCCAACTACTGATTCATCGCTTCGCGAATGTCTTGGATGCGAACCAGACCATTTTTCAATAACTCAGAAGCCCCTGCTCGGGTGAACCGAGGCCCCAAAATACCGCCCGTGTGACGCTATCAGACTCAGTAGAGAAGGAGGGGTCGTAGGTTAAGCTACTGTGGGTTACGTCGTCGTTGATGCCGATCGTAAAGTGATTTTTCGATTTTTCAGCGGTGAGCTCATCAAAAATGGCCCTAACCATGGGAGGAGTAAATTCTTTGGACGAAAGACCGTATCGTCCCCCAATGATTTTAGGCATGGGGCGCGTTAACGCGTTTTCAGCAAACCCAGTTACTACATCCTGATAGAGAGGCTCCCCAACAGATCCAGGTTCTTTTGTGCGATCCAATACACCGATCGCCTTTACTGTTGTTGGAACGGCCGACATCAAATGATCAACGGAAAATGGACGGAATAAGCGGACTTTAATTGCTCCGACTTTTTCGCCTCGAGCGACCATCCAATTGACGGTCTCTTCGACCGTTTCGGCTCCAGAGCCCATCAAAATGACCACGCTCTCGGCTTCTGGATGGCCCACGTAGTCAAAAAGTCGGTACTGCCGACCGGTGAGCTCACCGAACTTGTCCATTTGGTCTTGGACTAATCCTGGGGTCTCATTGTAAAATGAATTGGATGACTCGCGGGCTGGAAAATACACGTCTGGATTTTGAGCCGTGCCTCGGATAAATGGATTGCCCGGTGTCAGTCCTCTGGCATGGTGCTCCATGACCCACTTTATCTGTATCATTTCACGGATGGTGGCGTCATCAACGAGTTCAATCTTTTTCAATTCATGCGATGTGCGAAAACCATCAAATATGTGCATGAAGGGTATTCTGGAACCCAACGTGGCGGCGTGAGAGATCAAGGCTAGGTCCATCGCTTCCTTAACCGAATTAGAAAAAAGCATGGACCAGCCCGTGGCCCAGGCAGCCATGACATCGGAGTGGTCGCCAAAAATGGATAGGCCTTGAGCGGCGAGGCTACGAGCCGCAATATGGAAAACCGTTGGAGTAAGCTCTCCTGCGATTTTGTACATATTCGGGATCATCAACAATAAACCTTGACTAGCCGTAAACGTCGTAGTCAGTGATCCGGATTGTAGTGCTCCGTGTACCGTCCCGGCGGCGCCCCCTTCAGCCTGCATTTCGATGACGCGGGGAACGGTGCCCCAAATGTTTTTCGCCTTTTGTGCACTCCAGAGATCTGAAAATTCACCCATAGTCGATGCGGGAGTGATGGGGTAGATGGCGACAACTTCGTTCGTACGGTAGGCAATGTGAGCAGCAGCTTGGTTGCCGTCCATTGTTGCAAGTTTTCCCTTCATGGGAGTCTCCTTCAAGTGTTCGGGTGCATCAAAAACCTTCGTTGAAATAAATCGCTTTCCCACGTCGTTTTGTGAGGGCGTGGGGTGGAGTGAAATGTGGGAGAAGTGTAGGTGAAGCCGTAGGTGATCACCCTACACGTCTTAACGGGTGTAAAAGCAATAAAAACCCCACCTTACAATTAATTCTCCAAATAGTTAGGCCCTTTCGTACTTTACGATTTAACTCGAATTGCAACGCACCAAATATCCAATGCCTTCAGTCTCCGAAGCCAGCTCTTACCAAGGTAGTGCCACGCATGGCTCCCAATTCGAACGGATTCCCGTTCTTATTTTTGAAAAACCGTCCCACTTATCGTATCAGGTTGCTCGGCATATAGCCACTCTCATAGAGGAACGAAAAGCAGCTGGTCGGGATGTTGTTTTGGGCCTTCCAACCGGATCGACGCCTATTGGTGTGTATCAACATTTGATCAAGATGCATCAGAACGAGGGCCTCGATTTTTCGAACGTCATTACGTTCAACTTGGATGAATACTATCCCATGCAACCAGATAGCCTCCAAAGCTATCATCGCTTTATGCATGAGAATTTTTTCGATCATGTCAACATTCCAAAGGCAAACATCCACATCCCTCCGGGAAATATTGACCGCTCACAAATCGACGATTATTGCTACCGGTATGAGCAGAGCATTCAAAAAGTAGGTGGAATTGACCTAATTCTATTAGGTATTGGTCGAAGCGGGCATATTGGATTTAACGAACCAGGATCCGACTCAAGTACCCGGACTCGCTTGATTATTCTGGACGAAATTACTCGGAAGGATGCAGCTAGTGACTTCTTTGGGGATGAAAACGTACCTCGTGAAGCGGTCACGATGGGTGTAGGGACGATTTTGGATGCACGGGAGGTCATTCTGATGAGTACGGGTGAGCACAAGGCACCCATCATCAAAGTAGCCGTCGAGGATGAGCCATCCAATGAAGTTTCTGCCTCGTTTCTTCAGGATCATCGAGATGCCACCATCTATTTGGATGCAGCATCGGCAGGAGAGTTAACTCGCATTAAAACACCGTGGGTTGTTGGTCCGGTAGAGTGGACCGAAGATCTGTCCATACGGGCCGTTATCTGGTTAGCTGAAAAGGTTGGGAAGGCCATCTTGAAGCTAGAGGAGGCTGATTTCCATCGTCATCACTTGCATGGTCTTGCCTATCTACATTCTGATACGGATCAGCTTTGTAAGTTTGTTTTTGAAAATCTTCGACGTCGGATTAGCTACCTGGAAGATCTTCCATCCAAGCAGAAAGTGGTGCTGTTCAGCCCGCATCCAGATGATGATGTGATTTCTATGGGGGGTATGCTAAATAGCCTCGTCGCGAACGATAACGACGTCATCGTTTCGTACATGACAAACGGTTCTGTTGCGGTGTTTGATTCAGATGTGCGGCGGTATTTGCGTTTTATGCAGATGGCCGGTGATATGTTTGGAGCAGGCAAATCGGATGATGTTCTGCAGAAGCAGCTCAATGGAATGGGTTGCACCATGTCTGAGAAGTCGCCCGGGGAAGTTGATTCCGATGAGGTTCAGCAGGTCAAAGCGTACATCAGATACTCTGAAGCGATTGCCGGTATAGAGGTAATGGGATTGAACAGCTCTCATGCTCGGTTCATGGATATGCCTTTTTACAAAACAGGCACAGTTCGTAAACAACCCATTGGGGATGCAGACGTGGAACTGGTCTTGAGTATGCTCGAGGACAATATGCCAGATCACATTTTTGTAGCAGGAGATCTCTCTGATCCCCATGGCACGCACCGAATGTGTTATTCGGCCATTCAAAAGGCACTGGAGCGTTTTAAAGAGCGTCACCCTAATACAGATGATCATCCAATGGTCTGGTTATATCGAGGAGCGTGGCAAGAATGGGAAATTGATGTCGCAGACGTTTTTCTTCCGATGTCAATTTCTGACTTAGATCGAAAAATCGAAGCCATCTTCAAACATGAGAGCCAGAAGGACCGAGCTATGTATCCTGGCGCGTATGATCATCGTGAGTTTTGGGAACGAGCACGAGATAGGAATATGGATACGGCAGTACGATTGAATTCTTTGGGCCTTCCAGAATTCCATGCGGCCGAAGCGTACGTCTGTGGAAAAGGACTCTAGGCTTAATTCAAGACGGTAAATGCTCGTTCAAGTGCTAGGTCAATATCTTCACTTGAGATATCTCGATGCGTAGTTACTCGAATTGTTTTTGGACCAAATGCCACCATGCGAACGCCAGCATTCGATAGTTCGCTGATGATGGTAAGTGCATCGCGCCCATCATTGATGTCGAACATGATAATATTAGTTTCTACGTCATCGGGGTCTAGGGTCACACAAGAAAAGGCTGCTAAGCCCGAGGCTAATACAGATGCTTTTTCGTGGTCCTGAGCGAGTTCACCGCGATGATGTTCTAGCGCATATAGGCCAGCAGCGGCTAGAATGCCCACTTGTCGCATGCCACCACCTAACATTTTTCGGATGCGCCTGGCCTGAAGCATGTGATCGCTAGATCCTACTAGAACTGAACCTATTGGCGTACCAAGGCCTTTTGACAAGCATACGCTTATCGTATCGAAGGGTGCTGCGTAGTCCTTTTCAGAGATTCCGGTTGCGGCTGTAGCATTCCAAAGCCTCGCACCATCAAGGTGGAAGGCCAGATGGTTTTCGCGCGCGACGTGTCCGATCTCTTGGATCGTTTCCAACGGATAAACGGTGCCACCAGCCTTGTTGTGAGTATTCTCTAGACAAACCAAACGAGGGCGGGGCTCCCACTCGTACCCTTTTCGGATATGAGAGGCGACCTGTTCGGCCGCAAGAATGCCACGCTTTCCGTCTACCGAGCAAATGGATACGCCCGACAGTGCGGCGGCCGCTCCAGATTCATAATTGCGAATATGGCACCCGGATTCTGCGATCGCTTCCTCTCCCGGGGAGGTGTGAATGCGAACGGCAATCTGATTGCTCATGGTACCAGATGGCACAAATACAGCAGATTCTTTACCCAGTAGATCGGCAACTTCGTTCTGTAGCCTATTAACCGTTGGGTCCTCACCAAAAACGTCATCGCCTACTTCAGCTGCACTCATGGCAGCAAGCATACCCTTACTAGGTTTGGTAACTGTATCGCTTCGAAGGTCGATAGATTTCATGGATCAACCGCGAGAGATGTCCAGAATTTCGAGAGTGACCTTTCCTGCCG
>DKOG01000137.1 GCA_002469915.1 Bacteroidetes bacterium UBA7368 | reverse complement strand
GAAGGCAAGGCCATCCAGCTGCACCCGTTGGTGTGCGCGGCCTTCAACGCCGACTTCGACGGTGACCAGATGGCCGTTCACGTTCCGTTGTCTCATGACGCCGCATTGGAAGCTCAGCTTCTCATGCTTGCGAGCCATAACATCTTGAGCCCTGCTCACGGTGGTCCAATTGCTGTTCCTACGCAAGACATGGTTCTTGGTCTGTACTACATGACCAAATCGCATGGTGGCATGTTCGGCTCTGGGATGCGTTTTTCATCTATGAGTGAAGCTCGTCAGGCTTATGATCAGGATGTAGTTCATCTGCATGCCAAAGTCATGGTACGCCTCGACGACGGTACCAAGATGGAAACCACTATGGGACGCATTCTCTTCAATGAGGTCGTTCCCAAAGGTGTTGGATTCATCAACGAAGTGCTGACTAAAAAGAATCTAAGAGGCATTATTGCTAGGGTTCTTAAGGCAACCGGATTTCCGGAAACCTCTGCATTCCTCGATGCCATCAAGGAACTCGGATTTGAGAATGCTACGAAAGCAGGTCTCACGTTCTCGATTGCGGACATCGTGATTCCGGACGAGAAAGAAATTCTGATTACGAACGCTCAGGAAGAAGTTGAAAAAGCCCGTGGTAACTACGGAATGGGCTTCATCACAGAAAACGAGCGTTATAACCAGGTCATTGATATCTGGACTCGTATTAACAATCAGGTTTCTGACGTTCTCTTCAATACGTTGAAGGAAGATCGAGGCGGGTTCAATGCGGTCTATATGATGGCTGACTCCGGTGCTCGTGGTTCTAAAGAGCAGATTCGTCAGCTCGGTGGAATGCGTGGTCTGATGGCCAAGCCGCAAAAAAGTTTGCAGGGTAGCGCTGGGGAAATTATCGAGAACCCGATTATTTCGAATTTCAAGGAAGGTCTAACCGTTCTTGAGTACTTCATTTCAACGCATGGTGCCCGTAAAGGTCTTGCCGATACGGCGCTGAAAACGGCTGATGCCGGTTACCTAACTCGTCGTCTTGTGGACGTTGCCCAGGATGTTACTATCCGGGACACGGATTGTGGTACCCTTCGTGGTATTCGTATCTCAGCTCTCAAGGACAACGAGGATATCGTTGAACCATTGGCTGATCGCATTGTCGGACGGGTGTCTGTGCATGATGTAGAGGATCCGCTTACTGGAGATATCCTAGTCGAGGCCAATGAGCTTATCGACGAAGAGAAAGCACGGTCCATTTCTGAAACGTCTATTGAAGAAGTAGAGATTCGTTCTGTACTCACATGTGAGGCGCGACGTGGGGTATGTATACTCTGCTACGGCCGTAACCTTGGTTCCAACCGCATGGTTGAAATGGGTGAAGCTGTGGGCGTTGTGGCTGCACAGTCCATTGGAGAGCCGGGTACCCAGCTTACACTCCGTACCTTCCATATTGGTGGAACGGCCAGTCGTATTTCTGCTGATAGCACGGTTCAGACTAAGTTTGCAGGAAAGGTAACCTTCGAAAATCTTCGTACCGTTTCATGGGATTCAGGCGAAGAAACGAAAGAAGTTGTCCTTTCGCGTCAGGGTGAAATCAAGATTGTGGATCCGGACGACGGAAACCGCCAATTGATTGCTCACCTCATTCCTTATGGTGCTGAAGTACTAGTATCAGAAGGCGACATGGTCGAAAAAGGTGGCGTTCTGGCCGCATGGGATCCGTACAACTCGGTCATCATGTCAGAATTCACCGGAACGGTTGCTCTTCAGGGTATCATCGAGGGCGTTACGTACCGCGAAGAGTCTGATGAGCAAACAGGATATAAAGAGAAAGTGATCATTGATACGCGTGAGCGTTCCATAACGCCTGCCATTCTGGTTAAAGGGAAAGACGGTACAGAAAGAGAGTATCCTCTGCCGGTCAGAGCCCGTATCCAGGTGGACGCCAAGGATTCAGTTCAGGCTGGTCGCATTCTTGTTAAAATTCCTCGCCAGTCGGCTAAGACGAGAGATATTACGGGTGGTCTGCCACGTGTGACTGAGCTGTTCGAAGCTCGGACGCCTACAGATCCAGCGAAAGTCAGTGAAATTGACGGTGTCGTTTCATTCGGTGGACGTAAACGTGGTTCACAGGAAGTCATCGTTACGTCTCGTGACGGTACGGAATCGAAAACCTATCTCGTTTCCATGACCAAGCATATGTTGGTTCATGAAAATGATTTTGTTCACGCTGGTGATCCGCTATCTGATGGTCAGGTCGCACCACATGATATTCTAGCAATTCTCGGCCCCCGTGCCGTGCAAGAGTACCTTGTGAATGAGATTCAAGAGGTTTACCGACTGCAGGGTGTGACGATTAACGATAAGCACATTGAGTGTATCGTTCGTCAGATGATGCAGAAAGTGAAAGTTATCGATGCTGGTGATACCACTCTGCTTGAGGACAACAACTCAGATCGCCTCGTTCTCGAGGAAATGAATGACGCGTTGTATGATCGTTTCATTGTAACCGATCCAGGCGAGTCAGGGTTGATCATTGGAGAAGTGGTGGATAGACGTCGTTTGCGCGAAGTCAATTCAGAAATGAAGCGTCAAGACAAGAAGGAAGTAATGGTTCGTGAAACGCAGCCTGCTGTGGCCGAGCCTGTATTGCTAGGTATTACCCAAGCAGCACTTGCTACCGACTCCTTCATCTCTGCCGCTTCCTTCCAGGAAACGACTAAGGTGCTAACCGAAGCTTCTATTGCAGCGAAAATGGATCCGCTCTACGGTCTCAAGGAGAACGTAATTGTTGGTCACCTTATTCCTGCAGGAACGGGTCAGCGTCGCTTCAAGGATATCGTCGTAGGATCGCAGAAAGAGCTCACAGAGCTTCAGGCTGCGATCGGAACAGATTCAGCAGGAGACGGTGCAGCGAAAGCTGTCGAGACTCCGTAATGAAACTGGGATACAGGTTCTAATGTGTAACGATTAGAACCTGATAGATACCTAAGGGCGCGAGTGCGGAAGGCGATTTGAATCGCCTGGCGCTCGCGCCCTTCTTTTTGGTGCATCATGGACCTTTCAGATGCATCTTCGAGAGCACCTGTTCGTAAGGTGCTCTACAACCCGGAATTGAGCTAAGATCGTAGTACTAGCAAATGCTAAAGGATATTTATTTGATATTTGGTGGGGTCGGCACCTTCGTCGTGGCCATTTTGATGTGCATGACTATGGTGTCCTGGTTGCTTTCCCTTACCGGAATCATGGTGAGGGATCTAACTACACCCATTAAGACCGTATTGGTGCTGTTCGTATCGCTCTTTCCACCAGTTTCCCTTTTGGTGCTGTATGTCTTCCAGCGAAAGGATCGGAAGACGTCAAAAAACCAAACGGTATCGCATCTGCAAGAGACGGATTCCGTGAATCAAGAGGCCTTACCCGCGCTGGAAACCAAAATAGTGCCGTCACCGGCTGCGGCTTGATCCTGAAATCATGCTGCTGATTACCGGCAGGTGATACCGATTGCTGATACGATTTCGCGCTGAAATGTACCACCGGTAGGTCTATTTAGAAGGGTGTTACCAACCACTAGGGTAGATGACCCACCGCCATCCAGATTGATCGCATCAACCGCTCCGACCGCTTTCATTAGGTCGCTGAGTTCGGTCAGTGTTACGCCCCTGCTATTGCGCTGTCGACCATCTACTATCATCAGTAGTAGATTTCCCTCCTCGTCAATTCCCGCCGCAGTTCTGGGATGTACATCGGGAATAGTTGTTCCAAAAAAGACTTCCTCATCCACCGTAATTCTGGTCTTCCCAGATTTTATTAAGGCTGGTCCTCCCGCGATGGCGCCATCAACATCCCACAAGGATGCGGAGTTTAGATCAGGAATTTCGGCAGGCGTTCCGGGTATGTTTGGAACGGGTGCGTTCCAAATAAGGACCGAGTCAGAGCGAGATGATACCCAGCCAATCTTTGCCTCATCGGTAGATGAAAAGCCAATAGCAGCACGAGTCACAGGGTAGCGCAGATCGTCTTCGAAGATCCCTGGAGTAGCATGGCTTATGATTTCAGCGTCAGATACCAGAAGGCCAATATGCGAATAAAAGTCGTCACGCACTTTAAAGTAGCCGCCATTGACGATGACACAAGCTCCTGTTTCCTTGGCAAATTGCATGGCTGATTGCCGGCCGTCATCGTCTTTTGAGGAAAATACCCCAACGTCGATTTCACCAGACGAGAGATCAGCCCGAACTAACCAGGCTCTTAGCGGTGCATTTTCTTCTTCGCCTTCCCAGATCTCTAGTGATTCGGGTATACCAAGCGGTGTATTCGCGAGCCGCTGCCAGTTCATGGACAGCTCACCAGTATCGGGAAGTGTGGTCGGTTTGCTTCAGCCGATCCCCAAAATAGAGATCGTTGCTATTAAGCAACCGATAAGGAAGCGTGTGCGAGATAGATTCAATGGCTCTGATGTTTCAGATGCGGGAAGGTACGTCTAATTTTGTAACTCCTGTAATTTTTTTCGTGCAAACCCAT
>DKOG01000142.1 GCA_002469915.1 Bacteroidetes bacterium UBA7368 | reverse complement strand
TTCAGTATGCCGACTTCGGTACACAGAAGCCAGAGGTGACTTTTGATGTAATTCCTAACGGACGACGAGTACGTTGTATTATCCAGGATAACTCAGCAGGCTTTAGCCTTTTGGACAGACTGGAAGTTCAGAAACAAGCCCTTAAGCCCTTTCCCGAACGTGGAATGGGTCTCCTCATGCTCAACGCAGCAACCGAGGCTTTCGATTATTCGGAGACCAACAATGGTATGCAGCGATTAGAGTTCACAGTTTCGTCCGACGCAGATCCATGTCTCAACATTCCATTCTCGTAGTAGAAGATGAGCATACCCTGCGACGGCTCTTGGAGTATCGCCTGGGTAAGCAATACAAAGTCAGCACCGCTGCAAACGGTGAGGAAGCTATAGAACGTATTTCTGAGGAGCTTCCAAACTTGATCATTTCCGACATCATGATGCCGAAAATGGATGGTTTTGCCTTGCAGGCAGCCCTTCAAGAACGCCAAGAAACCCGCGCTATTCCGTTCATATTCCTCACTGCCAAAGCCGATGAAGCCAGCAGGCTCAAGGGCCGCCGTACGGGAGTGGACGATTACATTACAAAGCCGTTTGATATTGATCAGCTCCTGTCGCGAGTTGAACGCTTGCTTGAACGAACGGCTATCTTTCAGAATCAGCTAGACGCTAAAATCGGTCAGGACTTCTCACAGAAGCTCATGCCGAAGAATCTGCCGCTTGCAGATGGATACCGCACATTTTTCCACAGTGCTCCGAAAGAACACGGTGGTGGTGACTTATTTGACTGGAGTGAACCAAAACCTGGCACCTTTTTTATCACGATCGGTGATGTGATGGGGAAAGGTCTGCAGGCCAAGTTCTATGCATTTAGCTTCTTGGGCTATGTCCGCTCAACCTTGCATACCTTGCTACGCACAACGACTTCACCTGCTGAAGTAATGACTCGCGTCAACCAGGTTCTGATGGATGATCCACCGCTTGAAGACACGTTTGCTTCGTTATTACTCTTGAAATGGGAGCCAGCTCGTAATTTAGTGACGTATGCCAACGCAGGTCATTGTCGCCCTGTAATGGTAGGTCCTAGAGGCGCAGAGATTGTTCAACATTCTGACATGATTCTTGGGCTTGATCCATCAGCAGAATTTAAAGACACATCACTAGTATTACAGCCTGGAACAAGTCTGATTACCTATACAGATGGACTGCTGGAACAAGAACTCAAATCAGGCGAGCAGCTTGGTGAAGAAGGTATCTTAAGATATGCAGCAACTGCATATGGCAAACCAGATCCGGTGCACACGATTATCAACAATGTGCTTGCTGATAGTTCCAAAAGCGAATATGGAGATGACATTTTGATGTTCTGGCTTGAAAGAGAAGCCAGCCGTGATCGAGAATCGGTTTCACAGAATCCCCGTTGGTTCTCTCCTTTTTCCGAAGGGGCTGGTTCAACTAACCGTGGCCTTTAAAGGGCCGTAAGAAATCGCTCGACATCTTCAGCTGCATTGTAGGCATGGATGGAGACCCGAAGCCCTCCCTGTCTCGCTGTAACCCAGATTTGCTGTTCTTGTAATTGCTGTTTTACAGAATCGGCATCCTTGACTTCAGCCAAAACAATACCAGAAGAACAGGCGGGATTCCCGTTGGATCGCATGCGGATGCCCTTATCCTCAAGACCTGATCGCAGGTAACCTACTAAGGCCTGAATGCGTTCAGAAATTTGATGTATTCCCGGCTCTGACAATACACGCAAGGCAGCGGCCATGGCGAATATGCCTGGAAATGGTGGGTGCCCCATTTCATGCCCAATGCCTTCTTTATGCAGATCAAGCCGGTCATTTTCTAGATCATAGGCCCGCTTTGCACTTCGCCAGCCTACTAATGGCGGGTCCGAATTAGACCAAGCAGATCCGGTAGCGAGCACGGCATTTCCATATCCTGCCGTGGCCCATTTGTAGCCGCTGAAGACGAGTGCATCAATCAGGTCCCGCTCCAAATGAATGTCAAACGCTCCGATGGATTGCGTTGCATCAACAACGAAAGACACTCCAAAACGTCTACACACCGCTCCAATAGAAGCCAAATCGGCCCTGAACCCGTTGGCAAACTGGACTGAACTTAGGATAAAGACATCAACGGGGTGCTCTTTTAGTGCTGATTCAATTATTTCAGCATCCACAAATCCATCTAGAGTCGTTTCAATAAAGGACATCTGATGTCCGGCCCGAATAAAGGGCGTTGTACACGATGGGAATTCGGGCCGGACCGCAAGACAGCGACTTTCCGACGGAAAACTTCGGGCAACAATGTTCAAACCAAGAGATGCATTCTGCAAGAAAGCGACAGATTCAGGCCTGGCTCCAATGAAATGCGCTACAAAATGCCGGTCCTTCTCAGACCGAACCAACCACTGCCCCCAAAATACGTCCCCTTGCTCCACGGACTCGTTGTAATACTGATGGGCTGCGTCTGCCACCTTCCTAGCCATCACTCCCCCACCGGCCGTATTCAAATACGTCCTGTTCTTCAGCGCAGGAAACTGATCTCTAAAAGCACTCCAATCGTATGAATTCATGGGTAGCTACGCGTTCTGTGATGGACAGCGTGAGGATTACAGTATCGTGCATAACGGTCACGAAGTCTATTTTTACGATGAAGTGATTCACCAGAAAGACCACCGAACAGAGAGGTAAGTTATGCTTTCTTTTGACTGAGGAGCGTACTATACCTATGCCTGATTCACGTGTTTTTCCTTGCAAAAGCACCGGGAGAGCCGAATTATCGCTGTATTTTCAAGTACTGAATCTATTTCAAACTCAAAACTCAAAGTTCTCATGGCTATTGAACGCACCCTTGCCATTTTGAAGCCGGACTGTGTCCGCAAAAACCTAATTGGAGAAGTCATCCGACGCATGCAAGATGCCGGCTTTAAGGTCTGTGCTCTGAAGATGATCAACCTGTCCACGGCTGAAGCAGGTGGATTTTACTCTGTCCATAGCGAGCGTCCATTTTTTGGAGAGCTTGTAGACTTCATGTCCTCAGGTCCTTGCGTACCTATTGTGCTGGAAAAAGAAAACGCCGTTGCCGATTTTCGTACTCTGATTGGTGCAACGGATCCTGCTGAGGCAGATGCTGGTACTATCCGTCATGATTTTGCGGATAACAAAGGACAAAACATTGTACATGGCTCCGATTCAGTTGAAAACGGCGTTCTTGAGTCGAACTACTACTTCCCAGAAGTGGAGATCATCAACAACGCGAGCTAGTATGTTTTTCAGGTCAGTCTTTTTTCTGGCCACGATGCTGACCTTGTCAGCTTGTGATGATTCCGGTGGGCGGGCGGATGGCGCGATCATAGATCGCGACGACCGCCCGCCTTCTGCCTTTTCAGAGGTTTTAACCGGTGCTGACGTGCTAGTGCAGTCAGGATTTCAAGAGCTTAAAGGAATGCGGGTGGGCCTGATCGTGAATCACACGTCCAGGTCGAATGGTCGGCACCTAATCGATTTGATGCATGAGTCGTCTAATGTAACAATCGCGGCCCTCTTTGGTCCCGAGCACGGTATTCGAGGCGATGAAGATGCAGGAGCAAAAATAGCTGACGGCATAGATGATGCCACCGGCGCCCCGGTCTATAGTCTATACGGGGAAAACCGAAGTCCAACTCCTGAGATGCTTCGAGGTGTGGATGCCCTCGTGTTTGATATTCAAGATGTCGGCTCACGGTTCTATACGTTTATATCTACCATGGGCCTGGCCATGAAGTCCGCAGCTAAGGCGGGCATTCCGTTCTATGTGCTAGACCGGCCCAACCCTCTCGGCGGTGTCACAATGGAAGGAAATGTGTTGGATACCACCTTAGTGTCTTTCGTTGGCCAGTATCCCATCCCGACGCGTTATGGACTCACGGCTGGTGAATTATCCCAGATGATTCTGGGAGAGGCCTGGATACCAGATCTGGGATACATGGATCTGCAAATTATTGAAATGACAGGATGGCACAGAGATATGCTGTGGCCAGACACGGGCATGGAGTGGATTCCTTCAAGCCCAAATATTCCCACGTTCGAGTCAGCCCTGATGTATGCGGGCACCTGTTTTTTTGAGGCTACCAGTGCCAGCGAAGGCCGCGGCACCCCCGCTCCTTTTTTGACGGTTGGCGCCCCCTGGATGGATGCTTCACGTCTGGCGGCCCTTGATTTTCCGGGCTTAGCTATCGAAGCAATTCAGATTACGCCTATTTCTATACCTGGAAAGTCTACTTATCCAAAGTGGGAAAACGTGCCACTAAACGCTGTGTCGATTTCCGTGATGCAACCTGACCAGGTTCGCTCCGTGGGAGCCGGACTCGAACTCATTTCAAGGACCTATGCGCAACTTCCCAATTCCGTCATAACCACCTTTTTCAATGAAAGTTGGATGGCAAAGCTATCCGGATCTCATGAAACAGTATCGGCACTGAAGAAGGGATGGTCTGCTCGGGATTTTGAAGCGGCCTGGGCGCAAGAGTTAGCCGATTTTGACCAAAAACGGCAAAAGTACTTATTGTACGATTGAGCCAAGATGCCTTTGCCTAAGCAGATTTCTCAGCTGGCGCCGCTTCTGCTTTAGGACGCCACATGATGGCATAAATGATCTCAAGGTATCCTGCTAATAACAACAGTGGAGCCACGTAAAGGGATATGACCCCATCCACTTCATTCTCCATACGCATAATGACATATCCCACAATGATCATGACTAGCCCAATGATCAACAGAGAATAATTCTTTTTCGTAAACACCATGACTCCATTTTTTCGCCCCCGCTGCTGACGGGATTTACGATTTCTGGTGTTCTGCTTGGGCTTTTGAGCCATCGTTAAAAAAGAATTTCTAGTCGTGTGGAAGTGCACGATCCGAACCCGATAGCACAAGTCAGGTTCCGCAGACCACATTGGTAGAGATGTTCGATCCATTGATTCGTAGATTAGAACATGCCCGCACCCATTCGCACATTTTTCCTCGGCTTGGGAGTATTTCTCCTTCAATGGCTGATTCTTGGACGCCTGACCTTATGGGGCGCCTTTCCGGATGCCGTACTCCTATTTGTGGCCTGGCTTGGCGTTCGTAAGGGCCGCCAATGGGGCGCTCTGGGAGGCTTCTTTTTCGGTTTTTTGCTAGACGCCGTCTACGGAACATGGGGCATGCACATGCTCGTTAAGACGATGATCGGCTTTTTGATGGGTCTGTTTCCCAGTTCAGAACGCGAAGGTCTCTTGATTCTTCCTCGGCAGGCCCTACTTGGTGGTTTTGTTATCGCCCTCGTGCACAATGGAATCTTTGTAACCATGTTGGCGCTTCAAGCAGGAGCCAGAAACACCTTCTTGGTCACAGGACTTTGGATAGGATCAGCTCTGTACACTGCGTTCATAAGTACATTGGCTTCGCTCCTTTCTTCGCGCTAAACCTTCAATCGTATGAATTGACTGTGGAAGCCGCATGTTAGCGGGTCCTTCCATTTGCTTGACGGTTGTCCGTATCCGTATTTTCGGCCTCCTTCGGGAGATGGGGCTATAGCTCAGTTGGTAGAGCGCTTGAATGGCATTCAAGAGGTCAGGAGTTCGACTCTCCTTAGCTCCACACTCGCTCGGACGAGATCAATCCTGGTACTGCCTGCAGTATCAGGATTTTTTTTACCCCGGATAGAACGGGGCACTAAGCTCGACTTCAAGAATTCAGTACTCAATAAGAAGCCAGAATGCGAATTCAAGAACCACCGATCCACGCTTCCCTTTTCTAAGTATTAAGGGATCTCAATAAAAACCTGACAAGTAATTGGGCATTCTGTAATGGATTCCCTATTGTGCCAACTCAATTTCAAAGACAGCCCTTGCCAAATTTTAGCCATATAGCAGTTCTCGACCAGGGTGTCGAATACTGGAACGATTGGAGAGAAGAAAATCCTGAAATCGTACCCGATCTTAGCGGTGCGGACCTCACAGGTCGTTTTCTCGAAGAGATTAACTGGGAGAATGCCAACCTAAGAGGCATTTTCCTGTCCGTTACAGAGTTGGAAAGCGCCAATCTGGATCATGCAGATCTTTCTGGTGCTAACCTAACAGGTTCAGATCTCAATCAAGTATCAGCACGCGAGACGAAATTTAATAATGCGGACTTGAGCTTCGTTACCATGTCTTATGCATCTTTAGATCAGTCCAATTTTTCTGGCGCTCGCTTGGTCGAAGCTATTTTGTTCAACGCATCAGCCCGTAACACGTCATTTAAGAACGCGCACCTTAGCGAGACGATCTTGACTGGGGCAGACCTTACCGGCTCAGATTTTACGGACGCCGAACTCCAAGACATTATTACCGATGGTGCCATTCTTCCTTTGAAGATGCCCAAGTCGGTCAACAAGAAGCAGTAGCCTAGGCTCCGATCGTGTAGGTGTATTTCAGTAGAAGCGTCCGAATGCCCGATACAGGGAGTACCGGCGATTCCCGATGCCGGTCAGAATTCAAGTTCTCGGTATAAACGAACCAAAGATCGTTTCCTTCAGCAAAATTGTAGCGGAAACGAATATTGGATGCGATAATGTTGGCTGATGTGTTGTACTGAACAAACGAGTTCAAGGACACTTTGGTGTTAAAACCAATCTGAGTACGTACCCCAACGAGATGAATATCTGCCTTCTGATTTCGATCGGGAAATTCTAAATGGGTGTACTGATAGCTTCCCGATAGCTCTAGAAATCGATTCACGTTCCAGGTCGGACTATAGTTTGCCTGGATCCGCCATCCGTCATAAAAGCTTCCGATGTTGGAGGAAACACGTCCTCTTAACAGATTTCCGCTTCCGATTGAATAGCTTCCTTGCCAATCTACAAACGTGTAGCGTCCTACGGGAACACCTGTGTCTTTCGGAAAGCTGAGCTCCTCTAGGAGGTCCTCTACCATTACGTTCAAGCTGGTTCTCGCGCTGGCCCCAGTTTTGAAGTCGAAATCCCAGCTCCCTCCTACTCGTGCAGATTCCAGCGAGCCATCGTGATTTCTAAAATAAAGACTTCCATACGACGAACCGTCATGCTTTCTAAGAGGAGCGTCTTCTGCGGATAGCCAGCCATACTGGGCATCCCAATTCAATTGCGTATAGTCCGTCCGGGATACAAACCCAGATCCGGGCATGTAGTCTCGTCCCGCGAACATTGCTCCAGTGCGAAAGGACCACCCGATATCCGTCCGACGGGCATACCCAGCTGAGAAAAATCCGGATTGAAAAAAGTCGAAAGCGTCTGCATCTAGCACTTCGTCCTCAAAAGTCTGTGCCCATTTGGTCGTTAGATAATCGTTCTGACCAATTTTAATAGAAGCATCGGCACCGTAGGCCAGATTGTAGGATCCATCATCTCCGAGGCGGGAGGTAAACATCGTCCCAGCGAATGATTGATCATTCACTACCGAGCGTCGAAATCGAAGTACGCCAAAATTTTCTGAGGGTAGATCTCCGACGGATTCTGTCTGCATATCGATCACGCCAACATCCCAGGCCCCGATCTTCCCAACCATACGACCCCCACCCAAAATCCGAACGGTTTCACCCTCATTGATCCCAATATTTCGAGAATGAAAAAGTCGGTCCCGACGACCGGTCGAAAAATCAAACAGGCTACTTCTCTCTTGAAAAAACTGCCTCTTTTCTGGGAAAAAGAGAGAAAACCGAGTCAGGTTCACCTGCTGATCATCAGCCTCTACCTGGGCAAAATCCGTATTAAACGTGGCATCTAACGTCAAATTATTCGTGATGGCATATTTAATATCGAGACCTACTTGTTTAGTGATCTCTGAGTCAGAAACATACTTCGTTTCCGCATCATTCAGCTCATTGAATATGGAGCGCCCCCCCGTCACATACGGCGTGATATAGACCGGGCGCTTCGCCTTTACATCGGTGAGAACAATCTTTCTGGCCTGTGACGGCTTAGCATACCCCATCCCCCAATTCGGTGGGATCGCTGGGAAAATATGTCGCTCACTTTTCCGGGCGATATATCGGTAGAGTATCATACCCATTTCTACCTTCCCATCTTTCTCTTGGAAGCCCAAACTGGAATACGGAATTCTCATTTCGGCGAACCAGCCTTCCTCATTCTGCTGGGTCTCGACATCCCAGTACGTATTCCAAGACTGATTTACCGCTCCACCACCAAAAGAGGTTCCTCCTCCTGAGCCATTGGCATCACTAGAAACCGCTATATCGAATCGCACTCCATTAGGCGAGGTAAAAAACCAAAGCGCGTTTTCGTTGTCATTAAACGTATCTAGAACGATGGCAAACGTGTCATCACCCGACCACCGGTCACGATAAAGCGTATTGGCTCTAACTTCGTCCGGCTCTGAATCGAACATTTTACCGGATACGTACAGATAGTCATTATCGTAGGCGACACGAATTTCAGTACGCTCCGTCATCTGGCCACCAGATATAGGCTGATACATCGTGAGATCTACCGGCTCAACACCTTGCCATGCTGGTTCATCACTAATTCCATCCAGAATGATGGGACCTGAGAGGCGATGTAAAGTAAGCACATCCTGTGCCTGCGACGGAATAACGAAAAATGCGATTAGCAGGACCAAAGAAAAGTATCGAGACATCGAATGACTACAGGAGATTCTAATTGGAATTAATACACAGATACAGATGAATCCACCTTGCGAGACCAGGCTACAATGCCGCCCTCGAGGTTAAAAGACCCTTTAAAACCCTGTTGCTGCAACCATTGAACAGCGAAAGCGGAGCGGGATCCCGTCCGGCACATGACGATGATGTCCTTCTCTCTGTAGGCTTCAAGTTCACTCAATCGATCTGCCAGTTGATCCATGGGAATCAAATGGCCTCCGATATCGGAAATCTGTTGTTCTTCCGGCTGACGCACGTCCAAAAGAAAAAAATCATCGCCCGCGTCTTTCTTTTTCTTGAGGTCAATAACAGAAACCGAAGGTACTTGGGGTCCAAAAAACATATGGTCTTGGTGCTGGGTGTTGAGAGTCGGGGTTTCAGTGGACGGAGAAGAACAAAACGCTTCGTAATCGATCAACCCTTCCTGGGTTGGACGCTCTCCGCATAGACTACATTCCGGATCTTTGCCACCTTTCAAGGTGCGAAAGTTCATTGACAAAGCGTCGACGATGAGCATTTTTCCAATTAAGGGCTCTCCAATCCCCAGCAATAGCTTAATCACCTCAGTCGCCTGCATCGTACCCAACATGCCAGGGAGCACGCCGAGCACTCCTCCTTCCGCGCAATTAGGTACAGATTCTGGAGGCGGTGGCTCTGGAAAAATGCACCGATAACATGGCCCACCAGGAGCGCCAAAAATGGCAACCTGACCATCAAATCTAAAGATGGAGGCAAATACATTGGGCGTACCCGTCAACACACAGGCATCATTGACGAGATAGCGCGTGGCGAAATTATCCGTTCCATCAGCTACTACATCATACTTATCTATGATCTCAATAGCGTTAGATGTCGTCAATCGTAACGGGTAAAGATCCAATTCTACATAGGGATTAATTGACTGAATACGATCTCGGGCCACATCCAATTTTGAGCGGCCTACGTCTTGAGTTTCGTAAAGCACCTGTCGCTGCAGGTTGGACACATCGACATCGTCAAAATCTACCACGCCAATTCGCCCGACTCCGGCCGCAGCCAGATACAACAACACCGGAGAACCAAGCCCCCCCGCGCCAATAACGAGCACTGATGAAGCTTTTAATCGAGCCTGTCCTTGCTCCCCAACTTGAGGAAGCAAAAGATGGCGACTGTACCTGGATCGTTCTTCCGCGGAAAGCACGTTCAAGTAAGATGTTTGTGGGTGGAAGATGTTTTACCGATAATGGGCCAAGAATGCGCCCCATTTCCGAGGCGCTTCAACGTCAACGGACAGAATAGGTCCCAATTTATATTCGGATGGAATCAACCTACATCATCGGGTTCTTGAGTGCGATTATCGTGATGACCGAACTGTTTGTTCGGAAAACATTTTTAAAACACTTCGGAACGGCGCTTTTGGTCATCCTGTTCACCGCCCTTTTTGCAAATCTGGGCTTATTGCCGACAGGCTCAACAGAAGCTGCCCCCGTACCCGCGTATGACTTCATTTTCTCAACCGTTGCCCCTTTAGCCATTTTCTGGTTGCTGCTTCCCGTTAATCTCAGAAATATCTTTCGGGCCGGTAAAGAGATGATTGTGATGTTTCTGGTTGGGTCAATGGCCACCGCCATTGGCGTGTTTATTGGAATGTGGGCCATCAACGGGTCAGAGTCGATTGGCCCCTTGTATTATGCCATCGGAGGCATGTTTGTGGGTACCTATACGGGTGGTAGCGTCAACTTCAATACGCTGGGATTGGAGTACAACGTCATGAAAGATGGGCTTCTCTATGGGGGATCCATCGTGGTAGACAACATTATCACTACGGTCTGGATGATCGTGACGCTAGCCGTTCCTCGCCTCATTTCTCATGTCTGGCCCCGAAAGCCAGGTACTGAAATCGCGGACTATATCGGGGAGGTCAAAACCGGAGAGGAAGAAGACACGGAAACGATTCACCCAGTCGATTTTGGACTCGTACTTGCTCTTGGGTTCGGTGCTGTATGGCTCTCTAATCGGATTGCTATATTCCTTCCCGACATTCCGTCTGCCCTCATTCTTACCGGTATAGCCCTCCTTCTGGCTCAAATCCCGAGCGTTTCTCGACTTCCCGGCCTGAAGGTGACCGGGATGTTTGCCGTGTATTTATTTCTGTGTGTCATCGGTGCGTATTGCGACGTGGGCGCACTTTCCGAATTAGGAGGCTTGGGAGTATCACTCCTCATTTTTACCACCATTACCGTTACCGTTCACGGCATGCTGGTGTACACCGTCGCCTACTTTTTCAAAATTAATCCTGTTGTGGCCTCAGTGGCATCTCAGGCAAACGTTGGCGGCGGCCCTTCTGCGCTAGCGCTCGCACGGAGTCTGGGCCGTGAAGACCTTGTACTTCCAGCGATATTAGTTGGATCTCTGGGCTACGCAGTAGGTACTTTCTTGGGATTGTGGGTGGCCGAGGGGTGGTTGCCACTTATCGGTTAACGGGGGCTATTGATCTAACCGAAAGAATTCAGTGAGTATAGAGGGCGAATCAATACTTCCCCGAGGCCACTCATGGGGACCATCCTGAATTTCATGCAACCGAACGCGGGCTCCTTGCAGATTGGCTGCATGCTTGCGCCATGGGCTCAGAAATCAGTGAACCCACTGTTGCGAACCCGCTAAACTGGCTACTCCTCTCACAAGCCAACCGATGAATAAAGAATCCTCCTTGGGAATATCCAGCAGCATAGACGCGTGAACGATCGATTTCATACTCCTCATCCATCAAGTCAATTACTTGGTCGGCAAAACCAACATCGTCGATGCCATCTAGGTCAGGTCGGATACAGTTTCACCCTTCAGCCCAGTTGGAACCAGATGCAGAAGGATAAGCCACAATGAAACCGTGTTTGTCCGATTGCCGATCCAGTCCTGATGCTTTTTGAAAGTTAGAGCTCCTGCTCCATGAAACGCGATCAATAGGAGCAAAGGCTCTGAACCCGAATACCCGTCCGGTAAATGGATGGAAATGAATCGGTTCATTTCCTGATACAGGATGATGTGTCTTTCATCAACACCCGGATCCCCCTCTTTGCTTGCATCCAGAAAGAAGAACGAACAGGACCAATACGAGATGAGTAATAGACTGCCGTGTATTCATCATGACATCAAGATAAATACGACTGGGGAAACGCCGGGTGCAATTCAGAATACCTTACCCGGCATTATCCTTATTAAAATATGCTGAATGAATCTAAGCCTTATTTATTAATTAATATATACGAATTTACCTTCATAATGTAATATATACCATGCTCACATTGCAACATTTTTGGTGTTTACCCGTAGTGGGGGAGG
The DNA here is from genome assembly GCA_002469915.1 of Bacteroidetes bacterium UBA7368. GTDB lineage: Bacteria > Bacteroidota > Rhodothermia > Rhodothermales > UBA10348 > UBA10348. Next base: position 3,688 of record DKOG01000142.1, on the reverse strand, counting down.
TATTTGAGGAGGACGCACCATGGATTCTATTTATCTCACCTCGCTATTAGTTGGCGGGTTTTTTGTATTGCTCTCCATATTCGGAGGCGGCGAATCGGATCACGATGCCGATCATGATTTTGACCATGATATAGACGTTGATGCTGATCATGATTTCGACAGCGATTTCTCTGTAGATCTAGATGGCAGCCCCGATTTTGTTGACTTACTCAGCCTAAGAGCTCTCTTTTTATTTGCCGCGTTTTTTGGCCTTACCGGAGTCACGCTGCAATGGTTTGGCACCGCCGAGCCGTTGACCGGACTCCTTGCAGGAGGAACGGGTCTTTTAGTGGGGCTCGGAGGAAATTTTATCATCAAGAACTTTGCCTACGAACAAGTCTCCAGTCAGGTAACTGAGAAGGAACTGAATGGAAAAACGGCAACGGTCCTCCTACCCATGGCTGGCCAGCAGAAGGGAAAAATCCTTCTTACAGCCGGCGGAAAACGAATGGAACTCACCGCCCGATTGTTTGAGGGCGGAGGTAGCGAAATACTAGACCAAGGAGCAGAAGTCGTCGTAGTCCGAATGAAGGGGCGTATTGCCGAAGTACTTCGACCGGACTAAATCGTAACACCTGCTCATTGCACCTATTATTCAGAGCACTCTCTGCAATATGAAACGGTGTTATATCATTATAAACTGATCAATCCACCTACACTTATCGAGGAGCACTATGGAATTTCTAGCCATCCCCGTAATTATTATCGTGGGATTTCTGGCGGTACTCGGAATCATCCGAGCTAACCTAAAAATCTGTCAACCGAACGAAGTCCTCATCTTCTCTGGGAGAAAGCGTCAGCTCTCTGATGGTGCAAAAGTAGGATACAGAGTCGTCCAAGGAGGTCGAGGGTTCCGCATTCCGATTATTGAACAAGTTGATCGTCTTCAACTGAATACAATACCGATCGACCTTACGGTATCGAATGCCTATTCGAAAGGAGGAATTCCCCTGATGGTTCGGGCTATCGCGAACGTTAAGATTTCTTCGGGCGAACACGAACTAAATAATGCCGTTGAGCGCCTGCTTGGAAAAGAACTGATTGAGATCCAAACCATTGCTAAAGAAACGCTGGAAGGAAATCTGCGTGGGGTCGTTGCTTCGTTGACTCCTGAAGAAGTCAATGAAGACAGACTCAAATTTGCTCGCGAGTTGCTTGACGAAGCAGACAATGACTTATCAGCCCTAGGCCTTCAGCTCGATACGCTGAAAATCCAAAGTGTTGAGGACGACCGTGGCTATTTGGATGCCATCGGACGGCAGAGTACTGCTAATATCATTGCTGCCGCAGAAGTAGTGGAAGCGCAGAAGCGTGAACAAGCCAGACTGGCTGAAGCAGGAGCTGATCTCGAAATTACCAGAGCCGAAAATGAAGTTCGAATTTTGAGAGCCCAATTGTCTGCTACGGCGAGTGCTGAAGAAGCAAAAATTGAAGTAGCCGCCCGAGTTGCAGAGGCTATTGCTGAACAGGAGTTAGCGGAGCAGGAAATATTGCTTGCTGAAAAGAGGCAGCGTGCGGAAGTAGTAGTTTCTGCTGAAGCAGAGCGTCGAGCTAAGGAAGAGATTGCGAAAGGAAATGCGGCCCGCATTTTTGAAGATGGTCAAGCTGAGGTTAACGTAATTGCACGGAAACTCGAACTTTGGAAGGAAGCTGGTTCCGACGCTGAACGCTTATTCCTTATCCAGATGCTTCCGGACATTCTGAAAGAGGTCATCAAAACGGTAGATAATCTTAAAATTGATAAGCTGACCGTTGTAGACAGTGGACAAGGTGGTCCAGGTAATGGAGTACCCGCTGTCTTTAGTCAGATTGCAGGTTCTACCCCGGCTTTACTTGAAAGCCTGAAAGCATCCACAGGGATAGATATTGCTGGTATGCTGAGCAAGGCTTCGGCCGAGTCTCAAGCCGATTCGTCGTCTGTTTCAGACAGCGAATAAGCCAAGCCGTAAAAACAACTTAAATCATCCTAGATGAAGCTTAGTGCGGGCGATCCCAAAAGGGATCGCCCGCACTCTTTTATTCGAACTCATTTTGCACGATTTTAAAGGTCATCCAACCCCCTCGCTATGCCTCCCTATCGATTTGTCCAAATACTACTTTGGGGCTTTCTCGCTACCCTTGTCACACAGGCATCGGCACAAATTTTATCCGATCGGTTTTTTATCGAGGCACGATTTCAAACGACGGCCTATATCGGCGAGCGCCAAGTAGCGAATGCCAATGGACTGGATCGCCTATTTTCCAGTTTGGGTTTTGGCCCAGCATTCAGCTTGGGATACACCCTAAATAGTGATTGGAATGTAGTTGGAGAGTGGTCCACCAGTGGATATCCCGGCATCATCACCAATGAAGTGAATCTACCGGTTATTTTTTCTAAAGACTCCAGAAACCAGCGGACGTCCCTACTTGCAGAAATTCGATATGGATTTCAGTCCATCCTTTTCTTCAAACCGTTCCTATCCAGTGGACTGGGAGTCGCTTTCGGCCAAATCAACAAAGAGCGCAGAAAAGGATGGGGACCACTTCTAGGCTTTGGTCTTGATGTATCCGCTTTGGGATTGGATTGGTTTGGCTATCTAAGACAGCACTATGTCTATCCCGATAACGCGCTCGACTTGGCAGGTACCGGCACCCAATTTGACGTACTAACCAGTGCGAGCGTGGGGTTGAGATACACGTTTAAAAAGAAGATTCCCGGATTGGGGAATATCGTTGCCTCTGGTCCAAGCACGATTCGTCGAGGCTCGGAAGCCGTATTTACCGTCAGTACTGACCTGGATCCACTGGAGTACACCGCAACATGGGAAATGGGGGACGGATCTCAAAAAACGGGACAACCCATCCGGCATGCATATACCAAACCGGGAACCTACCAAGTAAAAGCACTGGTTTCAAATGCCAAGGAGTCTTCTACGGCGAACCTCCACGTTGTAGTAGAGCAAACCTACGCTCCGGTGACCATTATTTCGGTATCTAACGTCCCTACCTCCCCCCGGGTTAAAGAGAGCGTTTCATTGACCCCAGTTATCCGCGGTAATGATTTTACGTGTACCTGGACGTTTGGCGATGGAGGGGCATCCGATGAATGCGAAACGTCTCACTCCTACAGCCAACCAGGCGGCTTCAGAATTACGCTCAGCGTTTCGAATCCAGAACATTCTGCTCAGTTCAGTCAGTCTATTTTGATACAAAGTGATGTATGTGCCGACCTCCCTCCACTTTCTACCGTCTACTTTAAGCGTAATTCGGCAGAGCTCACTCTGGAAATGAGGCAGCTACTTCGGAGTAACATGACGGCCTCCAGCGCCTGTACGGATCGCATGATAGAGGTATATGGCGCCGCCATAGACAATGAGCGTAATGCCGAGGAGTTAGCTTCAGAACGGACAGCTAGTGTTATTCAATACTACCTCAATCTAGGCATCTCTTCGAGCAGAGTACGATCAGGTATTCCCAAAGTGCTGATTGAATCCGAATTGGAGCAGCTCCCTTGGACCAGCAGGAATGTCACTTCCTTGCTCATTAATCCTGACCTTTAAGCTGCAGAGGGTCGTTGACCTGCGCCCAGCGCCTTTTCGAACATCTCTACCCAGTCCGTCGCGACACACAGTCTCATTCTGTCCAATCGCACCCGACTTGTTTTAAAGCT